>SDZZ01000163.1 GCA_004173255.1 Chitinophagaceae bacterium
GAACATCTACCTTCCCGGCAGCTACATCGGCAGCCCCGCAAGGCTCCTGCCCCCATCCCAGCTGGACTACATCACCGCCCTAAGCCCCAGCACCCTGCTGGCCACCAGCCAGCTCAAGCTACAGGCTTATTGCCTACTGGATCCCGATGCCAGCCAGCTGCTATACGCCATCCAGCAGACCATGCAGCAAAACCAGCTCCGGCTTATCGAAATGCTCCACCTGCAGCCCGCCGGCAGACGCCAGCAGTCGATGGGCGAAAACCTTGGAGACTACCTGAGCAAAATCCCCAAGCAGGTGCTATCGAGCTACCTCGCCCTCAGCCGAAAGCACCTGGGCAGGCTGATTTGCGAGCAGAAGGCAACAATTGAAAAGGGAAATGTTTAAAGTGAAAAGTAGAAAGTTAAAAGTAAAAAAATCCCAACCAACCAACCAACCAACCAACCAACCAACCAACCAACCAACCAACCAACAAAATGAACCATAACCTGAAAACCACCCTGCAGACCCACGGCGCCCTGCGCCCAGAGGCCTGGCAGGACATCCAGCAGAACATGCAGACCATCAGTTTGGGCGCAGGAGACAGCCTGCCCAGAACAGAAGGCAGCTTTTCCTTCCTAGCCCAAGGCATCCTCAAGGAATACGACCCCGAGCAAAGGTCCCGTCCGGCAATCATCAACTTCCTAAGCACCGGCCAATGCTTCACCACCCGCCGGCACAACCAGCGCCATTACCTCAAGGCCATCCAGCCCTCCACCATCAACCAGTGGAACAGGGATGCCCTGCACCAGCTCCACCAAAGCTACCCCGAACTAAAAAACAGCTACGATGCCCTATGCGCGGGCTACGACCTCGCCATCGCCCGGCGCGCCATCTTTCTGGAACTGCCCCCAAGGCAGCGCCTCCCCGCCTTCCGCGAACCCCACCGTCACATCATCGCCTACCTCAAGAAAAAGGACATCGCCAACTACCTCAACCTGAGCTACAGCTACCTGCTGCACATCTGGAACGACTCTTAAGTTCCGATCACACCAAAAGCACCCCAAAGCAAAAAACCGAAGCATATCAACAAAGCAAACCAACCAACAAAAAAAGATGTCCATGGACATCTTTTTTTATGCCAAGCAGCATCCCTGAAGCAGCAAAAGCCGGCCTAACTTGGTACCAACCAAAAAGAAAGGAGGCCCAGGCACAGCAAATCAAATCCCCCCGGCCAATGGCCGGCAGCGGAAATTCCGCCAGAACAGAATCGGCAACAAAAAAAATCCAGCATGCAATTCCCATCAACCACGTCCCAAAGGCAAAAAAACCTCCACCTCACAGCCAGGCTCCTGAGCGAAGCGATCAGGCTGCTCTGCATATTTTTAATGTGCTACACCGCCTTTGCCAAACTGGGCGAACACGACCGTTTTGTGTTCGACCTGCAAAGCGTGTCCCTGGTCCGCCCCTACGCCCTTGCTTTGAGCTGGGCGGTACCGGCAACCGAACTGGCCATTGCAGCGATGATGCTCCTGGAAGCAACGGCACGAAAAGGTCTTTACGCCTTCTTGGGACTGATGGGCATTTTTACGATCTACATTGTTTGCATGCTCATCTGGGTACCAAAGCTGCCCTGCAGCTGCGGCGGAGCCGTTTCAAAACTCAGCTGGACGCAGCACATCTGGTTCAATCTGGCCTTTATGGCCTTGGCCACCCTGGCGCTGGGTCTGGAAAAATTCACCCAAAAATCCAAAATCACATGAAAAATTTAAAAAGAACCATCCTAGGGGCAGCTGTAGTGCTGATCGCCCTAGGCTTCAGCGCCTTTAGCGCGGCAACAGTAGACAGTCCATATGGAAAGGACATCAATCCTTCGGGGCACAATTGGGTCAACCTGGACAATTATACCAAGATCAGCAACATGAGTGCGCCCTTGGAGCCAGGCCAGTACAGATGCGTACTTGAGTCGGAGGTATGTACCGGGGAATTCCCGAGCCAACCGGCGCCCAACACCAGTGACCCGGCAGTAACTATCGAAGGAAGGTTTGAATTCGAACCGTTGCCTTAAACAAAAGGGAGCCCACGGGCTCCCTTTTTAGTTCTGTTGTATCCCGCTCTCCCTGATCTCATCCTCCGGAATCGGGAATACGTACCTAGGATCCCCCGGTTCCAGTCGGTACTCCACCCCGTTATAGGTTCTGGTTAGCACCTTTGCGAAGGTACCCTCCGCATTTAGCCTTTTAAGGTCCGCCCATCGAAGCCCCCTCCAGACCAGTTCCCTTTCCCTTTCGGCCAGCAGTATTGCCATAGCCTGGCTCCTGTCGTTTGCTATCAGCGGCTCAAACCCGCTGGACCTGCAGCGATTGGCCCATAACCTGTTCAGTAGGGCCATTCCCTGCTCCCGGCGATCCGCACGAATCTCGCTCTCAGCAGCAATCAGCATCATCTCCGCATTTCCCAATCCGTCAAAGCCACTGAAATAAGCCGCTCCGGCAGCGGTATGGTAGAACAGCACGCTTCTTCTCAGGTCCTGCGGACCGTAAATCGCCAGCAGACCCGGATTGACCCTGCGCACCGCGTTGCCAAAAAACCCGTAGCCCATCCTGCTTTCAAAAAATATCAGTTCAGCGTTGCCATTGGGCAGTATTTCGGGAAACACATTGAAGCTACCGGTCCTTACCGTATTAAAATCGATCAGTGCGTCGGAGGATTCCAGCACCTGCCCGGCCAGTTCCCCCGCCAGCTGGAAACGTCCCATCTGCAGGTTCACCCTTGCCAGCAATGCCAGACCGGCACGTCTGGTAGGCCTGTTCAAAGGCCTGATACCGTCCCCGAGCAGCCCGACAGCCTCCTGCAGATCGGCCAGTATCCTCGAGTAACTCTGTTCCAGGCTGCCCCTTGGATAGCGCCTATTAACGTCCGAGGCCAATGGCAAGGGAATACCAGGATCCTGCGTTGCGCTTGCTGGCCTATATGCCCTGCAAAAATGCTGGGCCAGGCCAAAAAATGCCCTTGCCCTGAAAAACAGCGCTGCGCCCCTGAGCTCTTTCGCCTGGGGCGTCTGCATGCCATCCAGCCCTTCCAGTACCACATTTGCAACAAATACCTGCTCATAGGGCTTGTCCCAATCTGCCACCACCGCACCCTGGTACGGATCTGCCTGCATCAAATATATGCCCTTTTCAGGCGCGGTGCTCACCCTCAACAGCCCGTTGTCGGCAAGCACGAACTCCCCGCCTGCAATGTCCGAAAGCGCCGGACGAAGGTTCATCAGCGAAACGTTGTCCAGCAGCGACTGCATGTCGGCAAGGGTGCTTGGAACCAGCAGGGACTTTTTCGGCTTGGCTTCCAAAAATTCCTTTTCGCAACCCCCAAGCAGCAGCATCGCAGCGCATAGGGAAGCCATTTTTATCAATTTCATCATTTTAAATATTTTCATATCCTTTTTGGTTTAGGTTAATCGTTCCCTTCTGGTCAGAACTGCTTGCGCAGCCCGAATGCATAGCTGCGTACCGGCGGCATGCCACCCGGATAATCGGGATCCAGGCTGCCCGAAGCTTTTTTGTAGAGCAGTCCTATATTGTTGGCATAAAAATAAACGTTCAGCCCCGACAGCTGACCCCAGCCCTTCATCCGTGGCAGGGTGTAACCCAGATTAAGGTCCTGCAGGCGTAAATGGTCGCCCCTTTCCACCAGTACCGATGAAAGGCTGTAGAAGCTGTCCCTCCGATCGTCGGTTGCCGCAGGAACCGAAGGTACATCGGTGCGCTGCTCGTCGCCTGGAGCAATCCAGCGTAGCGCATAGTCCCCATGGCCGTTTTCCAGTCCGTAGGTATTCCCGTAGATAACCGAGGCCCTGCGGAAATAATAGCCCGCCCGGTAGCTGATCGACACCGATAGCGAAAACCCCTTGTAGCCGAACGTATTCCGCCATGCGCCAAATACAACCGGTCTTCTTGACCCATGGTACTCCAGCCCGTCTACACTCGAAGGCGACAATAGCGCGGCGTAGTTCACCGATGGCAATCCGTCTATCCATCCCCTAGGATTTCCGTTGGCCGGATCTAGACCTGCCCACCCGTAGCTGAACACGCTGTACAGCGGTTTTCCGGCCATCGGACTACCCAGCCCACGAACGTAGTTAGCCAGTGCAACACTTCCCTGATAGTCCACCACCCTTTCCCTTGCCAGGGAGAACATAAAATTGCTCTCCAGCGAGAAGGCGCCTGTGAATGGCCTGCCAACCAGCATCAGGTCGATGCCATGGGTTTTGGTTGTGGCAAAGTTTCCCGTAAAACGTTTCACCCCGGAGGACCCCGGAAAGGGCGTGGGTCCGATCAGGTCAAGGCCGTCCTTGCGGTACAAATCAACGTTGCCCGAAAGCTTACCTCCCCAGAGCGAAACATCCACGCCCATGTTCAGCGTTCTCACCCTCTCCCATCGCAGCTGGGGATTTGGCGGATTCTCTATCCTTGCAAAGCCGCTTCCGATCAGCAGGTTCTGCGGATCTCCCGAAGCGGGAAAATAGATCGCCGTTGTCTGCGCCGAAAGGCTACGGTCGATATTGCCATTATAGCCAAAAGATCCCCTGAGCTTCAGCATTTCCACCGTGCCACTTTTCCAAAAAGGCTCCGAGGAAACCGTCCATGCTGCCCCCAAGGCATACAAAGGCACCCCTTTCTGATTGGTTGCTACGCCAAACAGGTTGCTTTTGTCCATTCTCGCACTGCCCGAAAGCACATACCTGCCCCTGAAGGCATATACCGCATTGGCGTAATAGGATAAAAACCTGTCTGCAAGCCCTCCGGTTGAAAACCTGTAGGGAATGGTCAGCCTTGCTGCAGCCGAAGCCGAACTCTGGTACTGCCCCTGGTAGTCTACCGGAATGCTGGTCGCATAATCACCCTGGTAACCGTAAAGCCTGTAGCCCTGATCACGCGTATCGGAAAACCTTCGCTCATATCCCGCTATCGCGGTCAACCGGTGCGCTTTCCAGCTACGGTCCAGGTCCAATTGGCCACGCAGCACATGCGCCCAACGCCTCTGAAGGTCCACATCCAGTATACCGCCCAAAGGCACAGGCCTGCCCAGAGAACCGTCCGCCCTAGGCTGGGTATAGGTATTGACCATATTGCGCACAAAATAGCTTTCGGAATCAAAATTGTTCCTGCGTTCGGATCCCGTGCCGTCAAACTGGTAGCGGGCGGTGAACTTCAGTCCTTCCAGCAGCTTCATGATACCAGCAGCATCATATCTTTCCTGAACCGAGCGGGATGTGTTATCGTTCAGCAGCGCATCGGCAAGGGGAACATAGTTCCAGTCCAGAAAACCCCGTTCCATCGAACGGTCCACAAAGCCCTGCCTGTAGCGTGGCACCGCAAGCGGTATCCCCGACCCATCGGCCAGACGCTGATAGGGTGCAGTAGAGCTAAAGCCCGAAGCATTGCTCTCCACCAAGGAAAGCGTCCGCAAAAGCCCCAATTGCACCTGCAGCCTCCCGGAAAGCATCGTGCGCTCGAGCCTAGCAGTCAGGCTAAGCCTTTGGGAACCGTTGCCCACTTCGGTGGCCTGTCCACGGTCATAGCCCAGTCCCAAGTAAAAGCTCCCCGCATCACTTCCCCCGCTGGCATTTACCGCATACTGCTGGTTGACCATCGGCCGGTAGAGATACCGTTGCGCATCCTCCCTGTAGTCGCTTACCCTCAGCCTATCCACACCGGCCTTTAGCGATGCAGCATCGATCTTTCCATCCCTTCCCAAAATCAGCAGTTCCACCAGTTCCGGCAAAGCGAAGTGGGAAACGTTAGACAGGTCGCTTTGTTCGGCCGCCCTGTAGAATCCCTGGGAAAACAGCCTGGTCTGCACGTCCACATAGTCCGAGCTGGACATCCTTGGCTGATAGAAAAGATCAGGACGGCCGGCAATGGTCATATTGGTATTTAAGCCCAACTTCAGCCCTGATCCCTTCTTCCCGCTTTTTGTCCTGACCACGATCACTCCGTTGCCTGCCCTTGCTCCCCATATAGAGGAAGCTGCCGCATCCTTCAGTACCGTTACCGATTCTATATCGTTCGGATTGATCGCCGACAAATCCCCTTCGAAAGGAAAATCGTCCAGTACGATCAGCGGGTCGGTATTAGCCGAGATGGTGGACTGCCCGCGGACCGAGATATTGGTTGCCCCCGAAGGAACAGCCCTATTGAATACCAGCCCCGGGACCACATCCTCCAACCTTTCCAAAAGGTTCGCTCCAACCCTGCGGTCCAAAAGCTTGCGGTCCACCACCCCATAGGCACCGGTGAGCCGTGAACGCTCCACCTGCTGGTAGCCCGTACTTACCACCACCGAATCTAGCATTTCCCTTTCTTCGCTCAGCTCCACCGCCATCACCGTATCGCGGACAATTGTAATCCTAAGGGAAGATGGAGCAAAGCCTTGATGGCTCACCGACAGCCTGTAGTCCCCGGGCGCAAGACCGATTACGCAACTTCCCCTTCCATCGCTGCTGTAACCGGCCGGGTGTCCTGAGACCTTTACCGATGCCCCCTCAAGGGGCGTTCCATCCGAAGAACCGATACGCAGCTCCAACCTCAGCTGGCCTTGGGCTACGCCCGAATCCCAGCAGAGAAGGGCCATTAGAAAGAACCAAAATCCCAACATCGGTCCAAACACCTTAAAAAATGCCCAGCCTTCCCAAAACCTAGTCATTGCCACCTCCCTTTTTCGCACTGCGGGTATCGGCGATCAGCAGCACATCGGTCTTCATCACCCTTTCCTCCAACCTGAGCCCATAGGCTTCCAGCGAACGGTTCACGCTTGCCACATCGCTCAGGCTTCCCGAGATTTCCACATCGATCAGCCCATCGTAACCAGTGGCGTCCACCACCGCAAAAGGCAGGTGCTGCATGTAAAAATACATCAGCGGCCCAACCAGCTGCGAAGCCTTGATGTTGCGGAACACCTTTCGGTCCCCCTCCATCCGCCTTAGGGCCGGCAGGCTGCTGCTGCTACGGTAGCCTTCGGACCTGCCCGTACGCACCAGCGCCAAGCAGCGCATCTTCCTTTTGGAGATCGAAACGCTGAACTGAGGAAACCAATCGGCCAGATCCTTTTTCATAAATTCCAGCATCCTTGGGGAAAGCTCCGGGGAAAGCCAACGCTCGTAGCTCACCGCATTCCTGCGCTGCCAGTCCATGTACCGTTCCTGGCTCAGTCCACGCTCGGGCCTAATCGCCAGACTATCCGCAACCTCGATCACCGTATTTTTCCAGGTAAAGCTTCCCATATCCGCATAGGCAGTCTGGATAAGCCTCCCCAGCACCAAATTGGTCGCCGTCACCCTCGCCCCCTTTACGCTGTCCATCGCAGTCCGCTCGATCCTCGAAGGAAGCCCCAAGGAAAACCCGCCGGTAAACACGTGCGACCTTCCCCCACCGGATGAAAATAGCCCCTGCTCCACTAGTGGCCTTTTGGTATCAAAGGCCAACCGGAAATCCCGCTTAGCCTCTCCGGGAATCCCGCCCTGCAACACTTCCAATATTCCAGACCTGTTAACCGCCTCAGCACCCGTAATGGCCTTCACTCTTCCATCGGGCGATATCCATACGTAATGCGGCAGCAGCACATGTGGAAACATCCCCCTGAGCACTGAATCCCCGGTCACCATCGGCATCGAAAAAGGCCCCGATTTTCTGCCACGTTCACGGCTGGCCATGAAAGGTAGCACCACATCCGCCCCCTCATAGCCCACCGAAACAATTTCCACCCTATCCCCAAACTCCCTGCAAAGGGAATCCAGCCTGGGCATCATCGAAACGCAGGGCCCGCACCAGGTCGCCCAGAAATCCAGTATAAGCACCTTCCCCCTAAAATCAGAAAGCCTAAAAGAACCAGCCCCGCCAGCAACACCACCAGAACCAACGCCGGCACCTGCTTCCTCGCCAACATCCAAACCTTTATAATTATATACTCCGGAAACCAATACGTCCGGCACCACATCACCCACCTTCAGTCCACCGGCAGTCACATCCAATGCCACCTTCCCCTGTCCAAAAGCCCCAAAAAAAAGGCAAAGCACAGCCACCACGACCAAAGCCGCAAATTTTTCAAATCGCATAAAATATCGTTTAAGCCCCAGCCACCCCCAGCAAAAAACCGGCAGGCAAACCAGCAGCAACAAAAAAAGAAAAGATTAAAGAAACAAAACAGCCACCCGCCCAAAGGCGGAAGCGGAAGCCAACCCCCCTGCCCACCATCCGGCAAGACAGCAAGGCGGAAAACTTATTAACCATTAACCTAAATCCATAGGCCCCCGCTAAATAACCTTATACCGGATTCTTCGGCTTCAACGCATAAAGCCAATCAAAGGGATAAAACAAAAACAGAAAAAAGGGAATAAAAAACGAAAAAACACCACAACCAAACCGCCCGACAGCAATCCCACCCCATCTAAAACAGGACAGCAAATCTACAAACACACATTCGATTAGTTTTTTCATCACTCGTATAAATAGATACGAGTCTTATTGGAAGAAAAGCACTATAGCAGGGCTCTAAAACCGCCTTGCTAGGCTTCTGACGGCCTTTGAAACGATTACAATAGAGCCCATAGCGCTATAGTGTGCACGAAAGTACGCAAAATATCACTACAGGCATTACCTATTGTCCCGTTCAATTGCAATTGTCAGAATTTAGCAAGCGAGACTCTTAATTAATACCTAATTAAAACTTCTAATAAGAAGCTGTAAATCAATAATCAAACATAATTAAATTATCTCAAAAAACAAAATAATTTATTGAATTTGTCACGATTTCAAATATTCTATTTGCTCAATGAGCAGTAGTATACCAATCATTGCAAAAAACATTAGAAGTTTACGAGAAGGCCTAGGCATGTCTATAAAAGGATTCTCTGAAATGGGCAATATATCTCCAGCGACATTAGTTAATATTGAGAACGGCAAAAAATCATTTCGCTTAAAATCTATAGAGAGAATTAGCGAAATAACTAACGTATCATTAGAAGAGCTCTTCAAGGAAAACTTTTCTCCTGCAAAAAATTTAAGGGAGCAATTGATTAAGCAATATGAAAATGATATAGAAATATCAGTTATTTTGAGCTCCCCACCCACACTTCAATATACTATAAAACAAGTAGTTCTTCCCACACAACTTTTGAGGAGTTCAAAAGAAATTAATGAAATAAAAGAATTTTTGTCAATAAGAGGATTCAATCATAAAGGAAATTCAATAC
>SDZZ01000647.1 GCA_004173255.1 Chitinophagaceae bacterium
CATCCGGCAAAACCGTATTTAAACCCTTACTTAATTCGACCTCGGCAACCGGAGCTTTTGAACCACCACCCAATGCCCAAAAGGCCATGGTGGCAAATGGTAGTACCAGCATCGGCAGTACCATCAGAAATTTACGTCGCTTTAAAAAAGCGGAATCATGTGTTGTATTCATAAGCTTTAAATTGTGTTGAAGTAATCTTGTTAATTAATAGACAGCTGATAATATCAGGTACAGGCAGAAACTCCCGGTCAACAGGCAAAACAGCGTCAGTAGCATTAGCCATTGAGTATAGGTATAGTAGGCCGTTTGGAAATTCAGCCAGGCGGCAACAATTGCCTGAACCCTTAGAAGCATCTTCCTCAACCCTGCAAACAGCCCTCCACCGGTTACCCGCTTACCGGAATCCTTACTGAACAGCCGCATCTTTGTAAGTATTAGCTACGTCCCTGTTTTCCAGAATCTCCCAACCCTGGATCAAATACCCATGCGGGTTGTCATCCGTCTGGTTCTTCAGATCGCGGACCCGTCCCCGGGTAATGAGTTTACGCACAGCCGTACTGCTGGCCCTGATCAGACGCTGGGTAGCGTAGGTGGTAAATGTATAGGGATAGGTATCAATATCCAGCACCGTGCTGTCCACCTCGATCTCTTGGGAAATACTGGCAGAGATCAGGTTGTTGTAGTACCCACTTTCTAACAGGTTATCATACTGCTTTTTAGCAGATAAATCCGCCAGAAACAGCGACTTTCCCACCGAGGCTTTGATCGCCTTATCATCCGGGCTAAGGTTAAAAAAGTATTGGTGAAAAGTTTTGATGTGGTCACGCAGCTGCACCGGCAGGTTGCTCTTCTTATCGGAAGCCAATGCCGAAAGCACCTTGCCATTAAAGAGCACATAAATCTTGTTGTCTTTCTCTGCTGACAACCTGCACCAATAATAGATGCCGAAGCAGATGCAAAAGACATTGGCAAAGATCAGCAGGTAGCTGAAAAGCTTAATGTGCCGGAAAGCCGTATCTATATTTTTAAGTTGTGTAAACATAAGCCTTTAGTTAATCCTCACTTTTTAATTTGTTCTTGAAATAGTCGTTGCCGGAAGAAGCCTCACCTCCCCGGCTTTCGCGGTAGGCATTGCCCATGGCATCCGCGACCATACCACCCGCAGCAGCAGTACCGCGCATGGTAGAAGATGCTCCTCCAACAACCAGCGAATTGACCTTGGATACAATCGAATTTCCGCCACCGGCATGTACCACGTAGTTGGCTACCGTTGGCACCGAGAAATAACCGATAATCCCGATAATGAGGAATACCAGATAAGCAGTATCGGTCGAACTAAAGAAGGTATCCCCTTGCTGGTTTACCTGGGAAATGTCATAGCGCAGCATGTTCTCCTGCACCTTTCCGATGATGCTCCCAAAGATGTTGGCAATCGGCAGCCATAGAAAGATGTTCACGTACCGGGCAATCCAAACTGTTAGCGTATGCTCAAATCCATCGAACACCGCAAAAGCCAGAACCAGTGGCCCCAGGATCGCCAGGATGATGAGGTAAAACGTGCGGATTGTATTGATGCATAGAGAAGCTGCCGCATACAGTACCTGCAAGACTTCACTCATCCACTGCTTAATCGAATTGCGGAAATTGTAAGAAGCTTTCGCCATCGCAAAATCTATCCCATGCGCCAGCTTGTCCAGCATGCCTTCATCTTCCCGGTTCGGATCTTCCGGGTGGGTGTATTTATACCAGCGGTCCGAATCCCCAGAGCCGTCCTCCCCGACATACATCTGGTACTGATCCGTTTTTTTGATCGCATCTTCTTTCTGCTTCAACAGTACCGCAATCGCCTTGTCCGAATCCTTGACCATGGCAGTAGTAGCAGTAACTGTCGGTTTCAACACCCCATTCATCAAAGCAATCAGTGCAGGAAAAATCAGTATTGCCAGTCCTAGGGCAAAAGGACGCATCAGCGGATAA
>SDZZ01000648.1 GCA_004173255.1 Chitinophagaceae bacterium
ATCTAATGATAAACCCTTTCAATCAACCATCGATGGGGTGCTGCATGAAGGGATCCATGGGTTCCTCATTAAACCCCATGTCCCTCATTTCTGTAAGGCAGAAACCGGTACCCTCAATGTTTTCAATATCGAACCCTATTCAACCGTAGGGCTGGAACTGGCGGGGAAATTCCGGCAGGACCAAACAAATATTGTCTTCGGCGCAATTAACGAAACCAATACATTTTTCCAGGTGCCAGATCACAGAGCAAACGTGGCGGGTATCACCCATGCTTTATTATCCGGTATCCCAACTGTCCCTCATGATGACCGCGTCACCAAAATCATAGACTATATCCGTGAAAAATATTTTGAGCCGGATATCAGCCCGCAGACATTTACAGATATCGTTTTCCTTTCCGCATCGCGCCTTGCTGCCCTTTTCAAACAACAAACAGGCAGCAGCCTGTCTAAATATTTACTCTGGACCCGCCTGCGTCACGCCATTTACCTTACCCTCTCCGACAAACGACGAAGCCTCACCGATATCGCCTACGATACTGGGTTTTACGACCTGCCACAACTGAACAAGTACATGTATGAGATGTTCGGAATGCCCCCCACGGCACTGAAACAAAACAGCGACCTCATAGAAATTTACCAGGACCAACCCGCACCTTTAATAAAACAGTGATCTGATACAAGTCTTCCCGCCTGCTTAGCTGTTGCTTTGTGTAATCAATAACAGATAAAACACAACAACATGAAAGCAATAGTTTACCAGCAGTTCGGCGGTACCGATGTCCTTCAATTAGCAGACCAGGCGCGGCCAGTCATTGGTCCTGATCAAGTACTTGTAAGGGTAAAAGCCTTTTCCATCAACCCGATGGACTGGAAAATCCGCCAGGGGAAAATGAAACTGATGTCCGGTTCAAAATTCCCGAAATACACCGGGGCTGACTTCTCCGGCACAATCGAAAAGACCGGCCCTGCAGTAACTGGTCTGAGGAAAGGTGATGCCGTGTTTGGCGTAGTGAAAAACCTGATGAAACAGGGCGTGTCTGCAGAGTATATCGCTGTACCGGCTTCGCTGGTCTGGCACAAACCAGCTGAAATCACTTTCTCCCAGGCCGCTTCGATCCCTGTTGTCGGCACCGCTGCACTTGCAGCCCTGCAGAAGATGGGCACTATTCATCCAGGCGCCGAGATCCTTGTCAATGGTGCCACTGGCGGATTCGGGATGTTCCTGATCCAGCTCCTCAAACAGTCCGGCGCAAGAATCACCGCAGTCACCAGTACCCACGGGGTCCGGTTCGCCCGGTCCTGGGGCGCACACTCCGTAATCGATTATACCCTTGAGAATGTGCTGGACCGTAAATCAGCCTATGACATTGTGATTGACCTGTCCGGTAAAATGGGTTACAAAACCGCCCGTCAGATCATGAAAGAAAAAGCCATCTTCCTGAACCCGACTCCCAAACCAATTGAAATCCCCGGGGCACTGATCAAAAACCTGTTCACCAGTAAAAAACATATCGTGATCCTTTCCAATCCATCCACTAAAGCCATCGAACAGTTGCTGGATGCAGTAAACCAAGGATTGCAGATCGAAATCAACAAAACGTTTCCCTTTGAATCTTTCAATGAAGCGTACCAGTATGCGGAACGTGGCGGATACGTTGGAAAAGTAACGATCGAATTCAACTGGTAAAACACAAACATGAAAATGGCATGCCCCCAGGCCCGTCAACTGAATGCAAATTCCCGGGATACCTGCTATGTCAGAACCACCACTCAATAAATCCTGCCATTGGCCCCTGGAATCGGGTCGTCCACTATAAGGGTGCGGATAGCGGTTTGGATACAAGCTAATTTTCAGTCAATAAGGCTGTAAATAACACTCAAACCCTATTCATCCACACCTCAAATCAACAACAATGGACCAGAAAACCGCTAAAAAAATAATTGACGACAGAAGGGCAGAAGGCAAAAA
>SDZZ01000164.1 GCA_004173255.1 Chitinophagaceae bacterium
ATATGAATCAGCTGAGGAAGAGCTAAATAAAGTTTACGTAGAAGAAGCTTTAAAGAAACAGATAATGGGCGATACGATATCAAAAATGACTGATTTGCGCCGTGCAGATATTTCATCACAGGGTAAGTCATCTAAAAAAGGAAAAAAATAGTGGGTAAGTTATATGAGTTGCGATTGTATGTCGCAGGAAAAACGCTTAAATCTGTTGTTGCACTCGCAAATCTTCAAAAGATTTGCGAAGAACACTTGGAAGGCAAATACAGTATTGAGGTAATCGATCTTTTAGAAAAACCGCAATTGGCAGAAGGAGATCAGATTCTGGCCATACCTACGCTTGTAAAAAAAGTACCAGAACCAGTAAGAAAAATCATTGGCGATTTATCGAATGAGGAACGGGTTCTTGTCGGACTCGACATCCGGCCAAAAAAATAACCAGGTAAATCCTAACATGGAAATTGACAAGGAAAATAATATAAATTGGGGGGAGGAAGAAGACGCCGTTTATGAACTCAGGTTGTTTGTAAATGGGACCTCGCCGATTTCACTGAGGGCGATCAACAACCTGAAGAAGTTGCTGGAAGAACGGATTCAGGGCAAATACCACCTCGAAATTATTGATGCACACCAGCAGCCGTTGCTGGTGCAGACCGAAAACGTAACGGCGGTACCAATGCTGATAAAAAAACTCCCGTTGCCCAAAAAGAGACTGGTCGGAGATATGTCCGACATACAGAAAGTGCTGAAGGGGCTGGGACTTGAACAAAATAAATAGTGGAGCAAAATAAAACCTACGAAGACCTGTCAGGCGAGCTTGCAGCGGCCCAACGAGAGTTGGAGCAACTAACCCTGCGCCTTGCAGAGACAACCGCCCAACTGGAAGAAGCTTCAGAAACCATTGAAGCAATCCGGGACGGGGCCATCGATGCACTCGTGATCAAGTCGGATGACGGGCCGCAACTTTTTACGTTGAAAGGGTCAGATCAGACCTATCGCATTATCATTGAACAGATGACCGAAGGGGCTGTCACCATCAATAGTGACGGACTGATCGTTTATTGCAATTCCCAGTTTGCGGCCATGGTCGGCATTGGTATGGAACAGGTCACCGGCCAGTACTTCAGCCATATCGTTTCACAAAATGACATCGTGCTTTTTAACCGGCTGTTCGATGAAGCCTGGGTTACACCAGTGAAAGGCGAACTCAATGTCAAGAATGCACGGGGAGAAACATTCCCGGTGCTGCTGTCACTCAATCCGCTGAAACTGGAAGAAGGCCCATTCCTCAGCCTTATCATGACCGACCTCACCCTGCAGAAAGAAACGCAGCAACTGCTCCGCAGTAAGAACGACCAGCTCGAGGAAGCCCAGGAGATTGCCCGCAACCTCAACCAGAACCTGGAGGCAACCGTGATGGAGCGTACCCGGGCACTCGAAATAAGTGTGCTCCAGAAAACGCTTGCTGAGAAAGAACTCCGTCGCAACCAGGAACAGCTGACCAGGATCCTTGAAACCATGGTGGAAGGCGTCCAGATCATCGACGGCAAGGGTGAACTGATGTATGCCAATCCGATGGCCCAGCGTATCATGGGCATTACGCTGAACGGAAGTGAAAACCCCTATCACGATCCGGCATATCCCAGATTTAAAATGGATGGAACTCCTCTGGCACCGGATGAAGATCCGCTCAACCGCGTGCTTCGTTCGGGCAAACCTGTATTCGATTTCGAAATCGGTGTGCAGCCTCCGGGTAAACATAAATTCTTCCTGAGCATCAGTGCGGCACCACTCAAGGATGAGCAGGATCAGGTAATAGGGAGTGTGGGCACATTTATGGATGTAACGCAGCGCCGCAAGGTAATCCAGCAAAAAGATGAATTTATCAGCGTGGCCAGCCACGAACTCAAAACGCCGGTGACCTCACTGAAGGCTTCACTTCAACTGCTCAATGAAATCAAGGATAACCAGGCGGTCTCACAGGAGATAGTACCCAAACTGATTACCCAGGCAAACAAGAGCCTCAACAAACTAAGCGTATTAATTGAAGACCTGCTGAACGTATCGAAGATCAGGGGAGGCCAGCTGGTGCTCAACAAACAGCACATCGCCATTTATGACCTGCTGGCTGAGTGTTGTGAAGAAATGCACCAGGAGCACCGCTTCAATATCCGCCTGTCAGGACCACAGCAACTTTTTGTAGACGCAGACCCGGACAAAATAGAGCAGGTGCTTGTCAACTTCCTCAACAATGCCATGAAGTATGCAGCTGATTCAAAAGAAATACTTATCCAGGTTGCAACGGCCGGGGAAAGTGTGAAGGTGTCGGTTACCGATAACGGGATGGGTATACCAGCCGATAAAATCCCCCACCTGTTTGACCGTTACTACCGGGTAGATAACAGTGGTACACAATATTCCGGGCTCGGACTTGGTTTGTATATCTGTGCGGAAATCATTCGCAAACACGATGGTGATATAGGTGTGGAAAGTGAACCGGGTAAGGGGAGCACCTTCTGGTTCACGTTGCCGCTGGCGGGCTGAAGTGATCAGACACCATTAAAAATGCGCTCCACCAGTCGCCGTGTTGCAAGGATCCCTTCCTCCTCTCCCATCTTGTCGCCTTCGTACTCCACACCGAGGTAACCGGTAAACCCTGAGTCACGGATGATTTTTCCCATGCGTTCATAGTCAATGGTGGCCTCATCCCCGTTTGCCTTAAAATCAAATGTTTTTGCACTGACGCCCTTGGCATACGGCATCAACTCCGATGTACCCTTATAAATATCATATTGCTCCACACAGGGCGCACCCCATGCGGCACCGTTCTCCCTTCGCACGCAGAAATTCCCGAAGTCGGGTAATGTGCCACAATTTTGTTTACCAACCGCCTTCATCACGGCAGCCAGTTTTGAAGCATCGGAAGAAAGTCCGCCGTGGTTTTCGACCACCACATTTAATTTTAACGGGGCGGCATAATCCGCCAGGACCGATAGACTTTCCACTGACATTGCCTGCCAGGCCGCCGGATCTTTATCACTGTCGCCAAACAGGTTGACGCGCGTCGATACACAACCCAGGTAATGCGATGCATCGATCCATCGCTTGTGGTTATCGATCGCTTGTTGCCTCTTTTCCTTGCTGGTTGCACAAAGGTCACCTTCATTATCGACCATTATCTGCACATTCCTGACACCTTCATCATCACTGCGTTTTTTCAGCTCCTGTGCCAGGTTGCGGATGGATGCCGTTTTGTTAGACCCATCTACCTGATACAGTTGGTTGACGTATTCGATGGCATCGAACCCGAGCTCTTTCGCTTTGCGGGCAAAGTCCAGCCCAGGCAACGACTTATTCACCATGAATGCCTTATGCAGGGACCATTGTGCAAGTGAGAGCGGATATTTTGTTGAGGATGTGCGGGTCGGCATGAACTGATCATTTAAAAGCCCGGTTCCCGCCAATGCAAAAAACATTCCTGCCTTACCCGTTGTCTTTACAAAATCCCTGCGTTCCATATGGTTATCGTTTTGAAGTTTTAGTCGGTTCACGGCGACTCCCCAATTTATGAAAACCACCGGCCAGCCGAATTTATTATTTGCATCTATGTTGCACTACATTGTTTTACCAGGTGCACATCGCAGGTTTACATTTTGGCCGGGATGATTCTGCATTAATGCATTTCGATTTAAAAACAAGCGTAAACACTTAATCATTATCGAACATTAACTATAGACCTGTAGTGTTCCCCTTACAAGGAAATCATCAGCTTTACGCTGTGCACTGTAAATTTTTCGTGTGATCTTTGAACATCGATAGAATGAACCTTATTCCGACTAATTATAAACCATGCATTGATGCAGTCTTGCTATACGGCAGGGCATCTGCACCCCACAAACTTTATGAAGCAGCATTTACAATTCCTCTTGCCGGGGGCAGGGATCTGTAATTCAACTCAGTCTCTTGGACGGTTTCAGCATATAGGGCCTTCGGGCCCTTTTTCACAACGCCGTCACCGCTTTAACTACCTGCCAGCCATACGATCTATACGCGTTGAACAAAACATATAGCAATTTATCTCCGTATATTTACTGGTAAAAAAACAGCCTACCGGAACCTTGATTCTAATAACTGACACGTGACAACTGATTCAACACCCAAAAAATTCCTTATAGCAGATGATCACCCATTGATCCGTCTTGCGTTGACCACCCTTATTGACCAGACCTACCCGGAGTCATCGCTTGAACAACTGGAAAGTGGTGAAAACATTCCGAAACTTACGGCTGAAAACAAGTACGACCTGCTCATCATGGATTTCCAGATGCCGGAAACAGATGTGCTGTGGCTGATTAAGTACCTGGGAGAGAATAATCCGGATTTACCAGTCCTTATTTATTCGATGTGCAGTGAAAAACTGTACGGATTGCGGATCCTGCAGGCCGGCGCAAAAGGTTTTGTGTCGAAATCCTCGCCGCTTTCCGAATTGAAAAAAGCCATCCTGCTTGCACTGGATAAAAAAGTGTACCTGAGCCAGGAACTTGCCCAGCAAATTGCCGGGCAGCGCTTCCAGAAGTCAGAATCACCGGTCGATAAATTATCACCCAGGGAACTCCAGATCGCTACGCTCCTGCTGGCCGGCCACAGCCTGAGCAAGATTGCAGCACAACTGCACATCCAGCAGTCAACAGCGGGCACACATAAGGCGAAAATTTTTTCCAAATTAAAAGTTGCGAACCTGATCGAACTGAACGAAGTGTTCAAGGGATTGAATAATCCGGGTTGACATAGAATACGTTTACAGGGCTGTCTGATTGCACGCTTCTGCAGCTTCAGGTTGTATAACAATTGCCGGCGTCATTCATTTTGCTGCGTCCCACTCTTTCAGCATTTTTTGTGACGCAAGTCCGCGCCAGCTGTGCTCCAGTATTTCACGAAGTAACCTGCTGTCATAATTATGCACCCACATGCAGATATATTTATATCCCCGGAAATGATCAGGTACATGGAACAGCTCCGGATGACTTTCGAGGTACTGGTCTACCAGGTGGAAATCAAGATGAATAGGTATAAAGGCGCCGCTTTCGTGCATCCTGGTCATTAGTTTATTCCTCACCTTCACGGAGGGAGTATTCTCATGCGATGTACTTTCCTCTGCACCGGGAAATTGCAGGGCTACCTGCTTTACGGGTTCAAACTGCGCGGGGTCATACCTGTAAATCATTTATCCAATATAAAACATTTTACAATGACCCCGTAACAAACCGCTGCCGGCTGACACGCGGTCCTCTTTGGACATCATTATCTCCATCTGGAGGTCAAGTGCTTTCGTTTTAACCCTCCATTACCTATCCATGTAGCGGCCAATTTTCGGTAACTTCAGGTATGGACAAAAAAAACACCGAGCGCTTCAGCAACCGGGCGGACGACTATGTGAAATACCGCCCGGGTTATCCTTCAGAAATACTTCAATTTCTCCAGGAAGAACAGGGATTAAGCACTGATAAAGTGATCGCCGATATCGGTGCAGGCACCGGTATAGCTACGGCTGTTTTTATCCGCGCCGGCTACAGGGTATTTGCCGTGGAGCCCAACCAGCAGATGCGCGATAAAGCAATTGAACAGCTGGATGACCAGCCGGCTTTCACAGCGGTCGATGGTACTGCCTCGGCAACCACACTTGATGATGAGTCGGTCGATTTCATCATTGCAGCACAGGCCTTCCATTGGTTTGAACCAAGGGCAACCCAAAAAGAATTCAGGCGTATACTGCGAAAGAACGGCCTTGTGGCGCTGATGTGGAACCAGCGGCTCATCAACACCGCGTTCGAAAAAGCATATGACGCGTTGATCGCCCGTTTCGGCAGTAATTATGTGGATCAGGAAAGCCGTTTTAACAGCACCGACCTGCATGATTTTTATTCGCCGGCTGTTCCGGTGAGCCAGGTATTCTATAATAAACAGGACTTCAACTTTGAAGCATTGAAAGGCCGGCTCCTTTCCTCTTCTTATATGCCGGTAGCAGGTGAAACGGACTACGAGGAGATGATCACCGCGTTGGAACAGCTCTTCAATGACCACCAGGTGGGTGGCACTGTGCGGATCAATTATGACTGTAATCTTTTTGTCGGTAAATTTAATTAGCGTAACCGCAGATCAAATAAATAGTAAGCCATCCTGCTGCCACCCGCGTCAGAAAGACGAACGCAGGGTCACTCCAAAAGTTTGCGGATCGCCGAGATGCACAGCGCCAAACTCGTAGGCATAGGAAATATATTTCTTATCCCCCAGGTTGCGCATCCAGCCCATCAGCTCAATACCTGCAAGCGAAAAACCGGCCCTTGCATTGAATAGCTGGTAGGGTGACTGGCGGATCTGGTTGGCAAAATCAAACCTTGTTTCCCCGATGGCGACCCATTCGCCCCGAATGCTGAACGACAGTTTCGATCGCTGGTCAAGGGTCAACGAATATTGCAGCGCAAGCATCGAAGTATAGTCAGGGGTAAAAACCTGGCGATTGCCCTTCAGGTCCACCGACGAGCCTGATTGCGAAATATCCAGCCTGGTGTATCGTGCGCGGGTGTACCCAAAATTATAATTCAGGGTAAGCCCTTTAATAACCAACGCATCCAGTGCAAGCTCTACCCCACGGCTTTCCAGCCGGCCGGCATTTCGTGTTACCGTGACTGCTTCGGGCAGCACCAGCGTGGGTACCTGTACATCACTCACGATGGTATAAAAAAGGTTCACATCAAGCTGCACCCGTTTGTCAAACAAAGTGTTCCTTGTTCCAAACTCAATATTATCGCTGTATTCGGGTTTATAGCCGAACAGCGGTGGCTGGGCCGGATCAGCAGCCAGCTGCGTGAGGCCGCCGGTTCGAAACCCCCTGGCATAACTCACGAAAAACAGGGACGAAGGCATTGCAGTATAAGTGAGGGCCAGTTTGGGCGACACGGCCGAATAGTTCCGTTGGGCACTGGTATCGGGTCTTGTTTCGAACACCGGTTCCGGGGAGCCATCGGGCAAATACTCACCCAGGGTCCTTGCTGCTGCATGCTGCCGGTCCACCCGGATGCCGGCTGTCAGCATCCAGTCGGACGAAAATTTATAATCGGCCTGTCCAAATACAGCAGCACCGCGGTTTCTGAAGGTATTGGTATTGACGACCGCATAATTGATATCAGGCGATCCAACCAGCGCAGCATCTTCCCCAAAATGGGTGGCCTGCTTATTTGGTGAACGCTGGGTGAAGAGGTACACACCACCAGTCCAGCGGAGTGTTGCCTGTGGGTTTGCACTGCTGGCGCGGAACTCCTGCGTAAACGCCTTTACCCGGTTAAAATCTTTTCCATAGTTATTGATAATGGTGATACCATCAATCGGGCTGAAGTCACCATCGATGGGCGAATGGTAGTAACGGTAATTGGATTGGAAGGCTGTCTGGGAAACCAGGTTAACACCAGGAATGGAGTAGCTGACCGACAACGAACCATTAAATGTATTATCGACCAGTTGGGTGAGGGCATTCTGGTTCAGGTGAAAAGGGTTGCCTGTTGCATCGGCAAGCGAGCCAGCCAGCGGGAAGGCACCGTTATTCCGGGCAGCAAGGTGTTTTACATTCAAGTCTGCTTTCCATCTTTTACCCGATAAATATTTCAGCCAGTAACTGCCCGCAGCACTGTGCTGGCGGTCATACCGCTGCCCGTTGAAATCGTTGGTGAAATAACCATTCATTTTTTCATATAACCCGGCTGCACCGGCGAAGAGGTGGTTTTTTACCAGTGTGGTCCGGAGCGCGGCCGTATACCGCTGCTGTCCGTAATTACCCAGTCCCGCTTCTGCAAAACCGTTGGTACCTGCGGTGGGCTGTTTGCTGATAATATTAATAACACCACCCATTGAGTTGCGGCCATACAACGTGCCCTGCGGACCGCGAAGCACTTCAATGCGTTCCACATCGAATAACTGGGGTATGTAGGTGTCGAGGTTGAATTGTGCAACCCCGTCAATGTAGGTGGTCACGGCCGGATCATAGGATGTAGAGGTGATACCACGGACCGACGTTACATTCCGGCCATCACCCGGATTGGCTGAATAAAGATTGGGGACAACGGCCGTGAGGTCACGGCTGTTCCACAACCGCAGCTGGTTGATCTTTTCAGCACCGATCACTGAAATACCCACTGGTACCGAACGGAGTAGTTCTTCCCGTTTCTGTGCGCTCACTACCACTGGTTCCAGTTGCCGGGTGCGATCAGTAAACACCAGCCGGCCATCGTTCACGGATTGCCGTACCTGCACCTGCATAACCTGCGTTCCATAGCCGTCGGCGTCGAACACTATTTCAACTGTGCCGGCGGTAACACCGGTCAGCACGAATGCCCCTTCCCTGTTGCTGGTTGTCTCCGAACCGCTGTTGAGCACCCGCACCCGGGCATTGGCAACCGGCCGGCTGGCTGCATCCAGCACCACACCGGCGTAGGTGTACAACTCCGGTGACTGTGCCTGAAGGGACCCAAGGAAAAACAGGAACGGAAGAAGCATCAATTGTTTCATGGAAGAAATTTCACCGCGCTAATATAAAGCCTGTTTGAGTTTGATGGAAAATTAGTTACGCTTACCAGGTATAATGCATGGTGCTTACCATCGGTATTTTTTTCAAGGCGGCTGCTGATTTCGGCCAGCTGGTACGTTTCCTTGAAATCGATCGGTGCCGTAAGCGCGGCATGATGGAACGCAGCAACTCTGGTACCGGTGGGACTATCCATCCGCAATTCATAATCACAATCGGCCGTTGGTTGCATAAGCCATTCAAGTACTATAGACACCTTTGAAAGCCCCGACAGATCAACATCATCAATCCGGCACCAGCCGCCACTCATTGGAACGGTGGCCACCGATTTTGACCCGGCGGTGTTTAGAACAAACTTATCCATACCGTTGAACTGCGCAGCACTCACCACATTATTCCGGAGAATGATGGCCGACGTGCCGGTCAGTGGTTTCACGCCCTGCCCACCCTGGTCAGTATAACTGGCCGTCAGTCGCAGCTGCCCTTGCTCACGCACAGGTTGCCCGAGCGATGGATCAAGATTGCCCGCAGGTGGCAGCGATGGTGCCGGCGTT
>SDZZ01000165.1 GCA_004173255.1 Chitinophagaceae bacterium
AGTCCGAAGATCAACGCCTTCCTGGCCGATCCGAATGCCATGATCGATGCGGTAAAAAAAGACCGCCCGGTTCAGCTGAGCCGGGCGGTCTTTTTATGATTGGGGCAAAGTTATTTCGCCTGCTCTTTCTCTTCCGGAGTGGGCGCCACCTGGTCGGCAATTTTAGGCGGGGGATCCATTTCACTGAATTCATTCATATAAATATCGAAAAGTACAATCACGTAATTGACCAGCAGCGGACCGAAGATGAGTCCGATAAATCCAAACATTCCAAGGCCCACAATGACCCCAAGGATTGTGATCACCGGGTGCACATCACCCATCCGTTTCAGGAGTGTGATGCGCGCCACATAATCGATGTTACCAACTACCACAATACTGTAAAGGGTCAGACCCGTTGCCTGCCAGGTTTGTCCGACCGCAAACATATAAAGCACCAGCGGAACCCACACCACCATGGTGCCAACCACCGGGAAAAAAGCAAACACACCGGTAAGGAATCCCCAAAGCGCAAACTCATTTACCTGGAAAATGAAATAGCCCAGTAACGCCACCAGTCCCTGGATAATCGAGATCAGCGGGATTCCAAGCGCATTGGCGCGAACCATCTTTTTGGTTTCGAATGCCAGCGTATTGATGTTCTCCTGTTTCAGGGGAATGATCCGGTTGAGGGTACGTTCAATCTGGCTGCCGTTCACGAGCATATGGTAAAGGACAAACAGCATAATGGCAAGGTTAGTCACCACATTGGCCGTGCTGTTGAGCACCGAAGGAATAAACGCCGTCAACTTGCTAAGGGAGTTGGTGAGTGCGGACTCCGACAGCACCTGGAACCCAAGCCGGTCCTGCACTGTATTGATTGAATTTTTTACCGCATCGATCATGGCATTCGGATCGGCCAGGAAGGCGTTGATCTTCGGACTGATCAGTGTTACTGCCAGGAAGATCGGCAGTCCCAGCAACACGAGGTAATAAAGGATAAACAGTCCGGCGGCCCGGCCTTTGTTCCACTTGCGGTGATAGATCAGCTGGAAATAATTTGCACGGCTCAGTATATAGAAAGTGAGCGCACCCAGCAACCCCGGAAGGAAAAACCGGAGCTCAAAAAGAACAATGTAGACTAGCAGGATGATGAGAATCAGGAGCAGTACCTGTTTGATGCGGTTGTTAAAGCTGGGCATAACTGTAAGATAAACCTTTAGGTGGTCAAAAAGGATGCTAATCTTGGCGCAATAATTTCAATATACACTCGCCGCCACCCGGCATTCATCCAAATACAGCAACACCTTTATGCAAGCTATCCGCCGACGTTATAAAAAGGCCACCTCCACCCGTAAGGGTCGGATCGTGCTCTTCAGCCTCCTCTTCCTCGTTCTTGCTGCCATTGCCGGCGGTGTAATCTACTGGAGCATCTACAAAAAACAGATCATCCGCAACCAGCTCGAATCGGCCATCCGGGAAAAGAGCATGGGATTGTATGACATCAAATATGATTCACTCAAACTGGATGAAGTGGCTGGTAACCTTTCGGTCAGCAATTTCAATATGGTTTATGACAGTCTCCGCTTTCTCGCATTGGAGGAAAAGCAGCTGGCCCCTCCCTCCCTGCTGAGGATTAAAATACCGGAAATCCGGGTAACTGGGGTTAAAACACCCCGTGCACTGATTGACAATGAAATCGTTGGAAGGACACTGCTGATAAGGGATCCGGAGATCGAGATCATTTATACCAACAGCGGGAAAGACTCCGCCCGAAGCACGCCAACGCGGGAGGTATATGAGCAAATCCTCGGGAACCTTGATCTCATTAAAGTGGATACGGTTTTGATCACGGGCGGACGGATCATTACCCGTAACCTGAAGTCGGGCCAGACCAATATCGAACTGGCAGGCACCGATATCCGCCTGTACGATGTGGCCATTGACAGCATTTCAAATAAGGACACCAACCGTATTCTTTTTGCCAGGAAGATCGACCTCTCGGTGGCCTCCGTTCGCTGGGCATCGAAAAACAAACTGTATAAATACGGTGCCGACAGCATCGCATTGCATTCCGAATCAAACGGACTGACTATCCAGCGGTTCTTCATCGACCCGCAACTGGCCGAGGACGCGTTTGTCCACAGCCTGCCCACGCAGGATGACCGGTTCGACTTCGATGTGAAAGGCATAGGTATTACGGGTATTAATTTTACGGAGCTGTTCAACGAACATGTTATCGCCGATTCCGTCACTATCCGGAATGCTACCTTTAAAATTTACCGTGACCTCAATATTAAACGGGACACAAGGAACAGGGTCGGCACCTACCCGCACCAGGCTATTGCCAAATTGAAACTGCCCGTGCAGGTGAGCAAACTGGTAGTGCAGCATTCATTTATTGAATACAAGGAACGTGGTATGATTTCCAAACAGTCGGGTAAGGTGCAGTTTCACAATGCCAGTGCCGTATTAAGCAACATTACCAATGACCCCGCAGTGATCGCCAAAAATGGAATTATGGCATTGAACTTCAATGCAAGCCTGCTCAATAAGGCCCCGATCCGGATCAACTGGAAATTTTACCTCAATAATAACCGGGGCAAATTCAGTGTGTCGGGTAATCTTGGACGCATTGCCCATGCCGAAGACCTGAGTGTATTGGCGGAGCCCATGGGGCCGGCCCGTATTGAGGACGGGGATGTAAAGAGCCTGGACTTTAACTTAACCGGCGACGACTATGGTATGAACGGCACAGTGAAAATGATCTATGATGACCTGAAGGTGGCCATCCTGCAAAAGGATGAGGAAACAAAAAAGCTGGAGAAGAAAAAACTGATCAGCTTTGTCGCAAATATCATTGTTAAAAACTCCAACCCCTCGGGGAAGAAGGACGAACCCAGGGTTATAACAGTGAATAATAAACGCGATACCAACCGATCCATCTTTCACCTGGCCTGGAAAACCCTGTTTAAGGGCATCAAGGAAACCGCGGGTATCAATAAGTAGGTTCGACTGCAGACAATTTCATGACAATCTTTATAAATTTCCAGCCCCTACTTTGGTAGGGGCTAACTCTTATTGACATATGTCAACTGCCTGCGTGAAACCTCGTAATTTAACGCATCGTTGCCATCGGAATTTTACCCGGTGATCGAAACGTTTAGCGCCATATAATCAATAATCCCGGCAAATTTTGTAGTCGTACGAGCCATTATGAATAAGTGTGTACTCTTAGTCATCGACAGGGGATATTCTGTCAACCCTTATGCCCGGAAAAATAAATTGACCATTAATTATTTGGTTTTCAGATTGGTAGGATCACACTACGTGGAAGTACAAAAAATAATGGCGGAATTACTATGACTTAAGGGTATTTGTCCCTTCTTTTGTCCTCAGAAACGACCTATACCCTCAACAATCCGTACCATGAAAAAACTTTTACCTTCTACCCTTCTTGTCTTACTTAGTGTACTTTTCACACAGCAATCCCAAGCCCAGGCTACCGTCAACTCAACCACTGGTTATTCCGTTTACATGGATGTTCGCCCGGTTCGTGTTATTGTTACCCAGTTCTGGGGTGATGGTTATAACTACCAGGTTGAAATGTCTTATACTGTGCGTTTTTCAGGTTCAAACGCTCCTTCCAATCTCTGGAACATGAACGGCACGCTGGGATGTACCAATAAAACAAACGGTTTCCAGATTCCCGCCAAAGCAGGATCAGGCACAGTTACTACCTGGAACACTACCGCTTCGGGCGACTATCGCAAGGCTTCACTTTCTTCCCTTGGTTGCAATGCAGTAACGATGGAGATTGAAGGTCCTGGTATCGCAAGGCAGTCTGTATCGGTTGCCCAGCCGATTGTACTCGGAGTTAAAATGGCTTCTTTCAATGCTGCGCTGAATTCAAATAGAGTATCACTTGACTGGTCAACTGCTTCGGAAGATAACAACGACTTTTTTACCATTGAACGTTCAGCAAATGGCGGCAGCTGGTCAGCTATCGGCCAGGTAAAAGGTGCTGTGAATTCGAGTTCGGTTAACTTTTACCAGTTCACTGATGCAGCACCTTTGACAGCTACTTCTTACTATCGAATCCGCCAGACGGACCTGGATGGTAAATCAACGGTGTCAGATATAAAAACCGTCAACAATAGCAGCATCTCTAAAACTATTTCCCTCTACCCTGTGCCAAACAGTGGAAACAATATTACCGTAACAGGTATCCGTGAGTACAGCAACCAGCAGCTGGCCGTGATCAGCTCAAATGGCAACGTGGTTTACAATACTACCATGAGCAGCTCTTCGGTTGAATTGCCAAAACTGAGCACCGGTTTTTACTTCATCCGGATCACTGATAAAATCAGCGGCGAAGTAACCAACATCCGTTACATCAAAAATTAAAATCAGATTGTGAATAGTTACTGGACGAAACTACCTGGCCTCAGGTAGTTTTTTTTTGTGCCGTTGCCAGTGGTGACCTAACAGGGAATACTTCACTCCCAGCCCGAGGTTGAACAGATCGGCGAAGGAAAGGGAACCGGAATTCTGTATAAAACTCATCACGTAGCGATCGGTGGTACCCAGTTCATAATACACACCGAGTTTATGGTAAAATGCCTGGCCTCCCAGGGAAATGCCTACGTTCGCTGCGGTAGGAAAGCCGTAATAACTGAATGGATATTCTTCGGGATCAAACAGGAAATACTGTTTGCCAAATACGTAGTTGAGGAACACACCTGTCGTCAGCCAGTCAACCCGCAGGTCGGGCCTTACCTGCCTTGTAATCGCCGCCCAGGTCATTTTTGCGGTGACCGAATGGATCTCCACTCCACCCACGCTTTCGGGAACGTAACCATAAAAGAAATCCCCCTGGAGCCGGTGGTTTTTTGTTTCGTACCCAACGCCGGCTGAAACAAAACCGATGGCTCCGGCAAACTGGAGATTAACATGGTCGGGTAACAACCGGGAAATTTTTTGTTGCGGCTGCGAGATGGCCATTTGGCTACCGATCGCCGCCAGCACTAACAATAACAGCCGCATCAGTAATATTTTTTTTCTATCGTATGATTATCCCCGTTGACATGGATCAACGCATAATTCCGTTCACCGGAATAACCGACCTGCAGGTAATCAACATCATCCTCATACGGCTGGGTGAGGTTCCACATATGTTCATGGGCATGAAGCGAAAGACGCGCTTTGGGGTGTGATCCGATGATCCGCTGGTATGCTGGTTCCAGCTTCCGGTCAAAGTCACCGGAGAATGGAGCCACATGGGACACAACAAACACGTTGGTAAAACCTGCATCGTCATTCATCTGCTGCTGCAGCCAGGGGATGTCGGGTACTGTCCCGTCAAAATCAGTCTCGCGCGAGTTGGTGTTGAGTGCAATAAACTTGCTGTTGCCATAGGAGAAAGTAAAATTCTCGGGGCCAAACATTTTCCGGAAAAGAAGTGTGCCATTTGCCAGCATGTCGTGATTGCCAAGTACAGCAATAACAGGGATCCTGATCCTGTTGAGCCGCTCCGCAATGAGATTATATTCGAATCCAAGTCCGAAATCAGTCAGGTCACCATCAAGGATCACAAAAGCAACGTCATTGCGATCATTCACCATTTTTACAAAATCGTCCAACTCATCGTAAAACCGTTGCGTATCGCCGATCAGTATAAAATTAAATGAGGACGTTGGAGGCATTGAAGAAAGTTTCGCTATGTTCTTTGCATTCAGGCCTGTTTCATCCGGACGCACTTCATTGGGATGGTACACAAACATCTTTTTACAGGAAGAGAAACACAGCGCCAAAATCAGGAAGGGTAAAAATCTATTCATAACTCACGTATCTGTTGTAGTAAAAACAAGATTTATACCATAAGGTTTTACAATTCCTGGATAAGCGAGTCGTTGCAGCAAGGTTACAGTAATGGGTTTTCCTTCCACAAGTATGCTGTCCTGTACCGACTTGTAGGGGAAACCTATGGGTGTTAAGGGAATGTTTCCTACACTATCCTTTGGGAAAGCGGATATACACAAACGTTTTCGAAACGAAGCTCATGGCCGGATGATGTGACTGTAGAGTATCGTCCCGTGTTCACTGACAAACTGCACCAATACAAAATCCCGGGCAGCCGACATCGTGACAAAACCTTTTTTCCGCGCAGCAAACCGGCGGAACCTTTTGAGTTTTCCGACATGCCTGGCTTCGGAACCTGCACCGGATATGATATAGTGCGTCGGACCAGCAGGTGGTTTGAGGTATTCAAGATGATGTTCGTGACCGCTGAAATAAATATTTACCCCGTGTTTGTAAAAGTATGGCTGAAGGATGGCCCTCATTTTCCTTGTCCGGGAAGAATGACGCCTCGACCCGCCAGTGTGGAGCGGGTTATGCCCGGTAACAATTTTCCATTTTGCATGGCTGGTTGCCAGTACATTTTCGAGCCATGAAAGCTGCGTGGCCACATCACCTTGCCGGAACCTGATGCTGTCGTACGGACGGCCGAGAAACTCCTTTTCAATGGGATCGGTGTCGATAAAGACCAGCAACAGACTGTCGGGCCCGATAGCAAACGAGGTATCGTAATAACGACCCCGCATTTTCCACCTGTCGCTGACCGAACTATAGGCTACCTGGGCATCCGGATCAGCATGATAGTCGTGATTACCCAAAACCGGAAACCAGGGTACATGAAGTGAGGGCGCTGTATAGACATTTTCATAGGATGAGATCCATTGCGAATCATGGATTCCCGACACCCCGTTTTCATAAAAATTATCTCCTGTCGCAATGATAAACGACGCATGCAATTGTTCCGCCGCCATACCCATCGATGCAGCAACGCGTTTCTGGGTGGGGGAACCGTTGCGTCCCCAATCGCCCATCACCAGGAAGCTGATGGCACTGTCGGTCATTTGCAGGCCCGGTATGCTGTCGGCACCAGGGCAACCAAACGAAGCCTGTGTGAAACTCGGGAAACAAAAGGCAAATAGCAGGGCAGCTCTCCACATGTATCGAAAAAATTAAACAGGAAAACACTTAAAAGTAGTTTTACCCCGCAGTAACCACACCAGTTTTACCCAGGAAGCAGGAAAACCTGTAGTGAATTTACTACAACACTTCACCAACGCCGTTTACAAAGTATTAACAACAGTTACTATTTTCCACCGTGCGCCACGGCCGTTACTTTGCTTATCCAATCAAAATCATCCAAACCTATCCAAATGCGTCAACTTAAAATCACTGCTTCCATTACCTCCCGTGAAGAAGCCAGCCTGGGAAAATACCTTCAGGAGATCGGGAAAATTGATATGCTTAATGTTGAACAGGAAACCGCACTGGCAACCCGCAGCCGCAAAGGTGATATACTTGCCAAAGAGCGGCTGGTGAAAGCCAACCTTCGTTTTGTGGTGTCGGTAGCCAAACAATACCAGGGTCATGGCATGTCGCTGGCCGACCTCATCAACGAAGGCAATATCGGACTGATGAAAGCCGCTGACAAGTTTGATGAAACACGTGGGTTTAAGTTTATTTCTTTCGCGGTGTGGTGGATCCGCCAGACCATCATGCAGGCCATTGCGGAGCAGGCCCGACTGGTGCGGATCCCGATGAATAAAATGGCTTCGCGCAAACAGGTGCAGCAGCAGCAGGTGTTACTTGAACAGAAACTGAACCGCACCCCTACTGCAGATGAACTGGCCGAAGTCATGGACATGACAGAAACAGAAGTGGAAGATCTCCTGAAACTGAATGGCACACATGCCAGCCTTGATGCGCCGTTTTCGCAGGATGAGGATGGATCCCTGCTCGACACCATGCCCAACGAGAATGCAAAACGGGCCGACGAACAAGTTGATAAACATGAATCATTGTGGACCGAACTGAGCCGTTCCATGAGAACGCTCACTGCCCGCCAGCGCGAAACCATCTGTTATTATTTCGGGATCGGTATCGAAAACCCGCTGAGTATCGATGATATCAGCCGCAAGTTTGAACTGACTCCTGAACGTGTCCGCCAGATCAAGGAGAAAGCCCTGACAAAACTCCGTACCACCGGAAACTATAATTTACTTGCAGCATACGTATAGACTGGGTAACACATTTATTAAACTGATCGTAGCCACTTTTAACCATCCACCCCTTTTTGTTGTAAAGCATTCCCCACCAGGAATGCTTTTTTTGTCAGAAAGGACGTCCATGCGTTCGCCGGATCAGTTGCCGGATCACAAACGGTGAAAGGCTGCCAAGACCAACCAGCGCCGATGCCAGCACAGGTACCGATAATATCCGCTGCATGCTGCGGCCGGTTTTCATACGCGCAGCAAACCGCTGTTGCCAGCTGGTGGAATAAATTGATTCAAGCTGTTGCTGGGACATTTTTCCTTCAAGGAATTCAGCAATGAGTTCAGATCCCAGCTTACTGCTGTGCAGTGCCATGCTCATCCCATTGCCGCAAAGCGGTGTAATCATGCCCGCAGCATCACCGAAAAGTAATACATTGTTTTCAACGGACGACTTCGATTCAAAACTGATCTGGGAAATGGTAACCGGCCTGTTGTCCACTTTTTCAATGCGGGAAAACAAATCGCGGATAGCAGGATTTTTCGACAGCACCTGGTCTTCCATTTTTTCGATGGAGTTGTCTGCCAGCTTCAGGTTAGATGCACCACTCAGATAACACAGGTTGTAAAGGTCCGATTCAATTTTTACCAGGCCAACATACCCTTTGTCAAACAGATGGAGGAACACGGTATCCTTCCGGAAATCGCCACGCACATGGTATTTCACACCGATATAATTATTCAGCGGGTTCCTGGTTTTTGAAACGAAAGGCCTTTCCCAGTTGAGATCGAGATTGCTTCGCTTGCCGAAGCCAGCGCACGCCAGCCGGGATACAAACACCTGTGCGGCCGTACCTGTATGAAACACCTTCCCGTCATAGTTAATGGAGGTGGTGCGCGTATTTTCAAGCACCTCTACCCCTTTCTTGCGGGCAATGGAGGCCAATGTGGCATCGAGTAGGTATCGGCTGATCCCAAATCCGCCGAGAGGCAACGGCTGGTTAAGCCGCCGCCCTGTGCTCGTACTCAGCTCCAGCCGGCTGATCTGCGGCAGGTTGAATGAAACAAGGTCTACA
>SDZZ01000649.1 GCA_004173255.1 Chitinophagaceae bacterium
AGGCGAACAGCGCAGCCAGTACAATAGTGATAGATATGATCTCCTGGGTATTCATCAAATGTTTTTATAGCATGCTCAAACGGGGCGTTAAGCACTGCTATAATAAAGTCAAAGTGAAGACAATTGTTTTTAAGGTCATGACAAGTCTGGGAATATCTGCCAGGTAACTGTTTTATTAGGGTTTGAAAATAGATTAAAATACCGTGCTCATGGTATAGTCCCGCAACATTTAAACTGCTAATTTGCCGGCAAATTTACGACCCTATGCGCGTTTTATACCTGGTACTCCTGTTAGCCGTTATTAGCTTGACCGGTAAAGCACAAACCTATACCGACCAGCAACAACAAAACCGTTCGTACCAGGTGCAGCATGCTGCAACGGTGCGGGCTTACAGTGTTGCTCCATCATCGTATACGCCGCCTGTTTACAAATCACGGGCTTCGTCCGGTTCTACTAGTGCCTCATCCGGATCAGCGGTTGAAAACAGCACAACTGTAAGGCAAAGCAGCAGCACCCAATCTGCTTATGTGCGCAGCGATATTCAATCCTGGGGAAGCGATGAAGAGGAATATACGGTCAAGACCAGCTACCGACCGTCTGCAACCGCGCCTGTTTTGCCTTATTACAGCGGCAGCAAGACAAAGAATTGCCAGGGCGACTGCCAGGAAACGTTAAAGACGCGTGATAAGGACATCGTGTACACCGGCAATACACGGTATGGTTATCCGCACGGCCAGGGAACCTTCAAATGGTCCAATTGAACGGTATACACCGGGGAAGTTAAAGACGGCTTGTATGAAGGAAAAGGAACCCTTGTTTTTGCCAGCGGTGTGGTTCATAAGGGAGAATACAAAAAAGGCAAGTATGACGGCGAAGGCTATATCGACTATGGGAAGGGCAGCTATTTCAAAGGAATTTTCAGAAATGGTTCACCCAGTAAGGGCGAGTACAGGTACGTAGATGGGGCTGTATATGTGGGCGATTTTGTAAACGGTGAACTAGGCGGCAAAGGAACGCTTGCGTTTACCAACGGAAACAGGTATACAGGGGAGTTCAAAAACGGGACTTATCACGGGCAGGGTGAATTTAAATTCCTTGAGTCTGTTTTTACCGGCGAATACCGTAACGGGAATCCCTATTTCGGTACTTACAAATACAATACCGGCAACGAATTTACCGGTTTCCTGCATGAGAACTGGGGCAGGAAGGTGGGCGAATACCGTAAGGAGGGTGCTGTTTACCATGGCTGGTTCAATGAAGCGGGATTATATGAAGGTTACGGCATACAGGAAAACGAAGATGGCACCAAAGCGGAAGGGGAATGGCTGAACGGTGATAACACCGGTTTTACGCTGATGTATATCAAAGCGCTTGACAAAACCGTCATCGGTAAGCTCAACTATAAAGGGCCGGGCATCTGGGGCGTAGTAAGCTACAAGGACAAGTTTTATTCCGGCAAGATGGACGACGAAGGGAACATGGATTACCTGGAAGGTAATGATGAAGAACATACCCGGGTCTATAGTGAGGCAATGCAGTATATCCGTGCCGGACGCAAGGCCTATACCGACATCATGAACAAAAAGTAGCAAAATGTACCAAAATGTTTCATTGGCTCATTTAGCTTTTCTCGATCTGCTTTAGGCTGTCCATTTTCTTGTAGGCCAAAAATCCTTTGATATCCTCAAAATGTTCGCGGACGCGCTTATTACCAAACTCGAATACTTTTTTTACCAGTCCGTCCAGGAAATCCCGGTCATGCGATACCAGGATCAATGTACCGTCAAAGTCCCGAAGTGCGTCTTTAATAATATCTTTGGTCCGCATATCCAAATGGTTGGTGGGCTCATCTAGTATCAACACATTCACTGGCTCCAGCAATAGCTTGATCATCGCCAGGCGCGTTTTCTCACCGCCCGACAATACCTTCACCTTTTTAGTCGTATCATCGCCACTGAACATG
>SDZZ01000166.1 GCA_004173255.1 Chitinophagaceae bacterium
CCTGTCCTACTGATGGAATCCCTGCCCGATGAACTCCAGGGCCGGGATGATGCCGGTGCGCCAGTATTCCCAGGTATGGGCACCATCGCGCACCCTGAATTCGTGCGGCACCTGTTTTTCCACAAGGGCAATGTGGAGCAGGCTGTTGCCCGTCGTCAAAAAGTCATCATCCCCGCAGTCGATCCAGTAACGGACTTTTTTCAGATCGGCCGCGCTGGTGTTTTCTACCACAGGCAGAATAGAATTGTCTTTGTAAAAAGCGGTGATCCTGGCTTCGCCTTGTAAGTCCCGGCCATAGATTGGACCGAAAACACCTTTATACATCCCATCCGGCATCGATTTGATGCTCTTGTCTTCCACCACTGCGGCACTTAGTCCTGCACTGGCACTGAACAGGTCCGGATGTTTGAACGCATAGATTAATGCCCCGAACCCGCCCATTGACAAACCAGCCACGCCCCGGTACCGCCGGTCAGCCTTTATCCGGTAAGTCTTTTCCACCGAGGGGATAAACTCTTTTACAAAAAAGTCCTCAAACTTTTCCTTGCCATCGTACGAGTTGATATAAAAGGTAGAATCCGCATCGGGCATTACAATGATCATTGGCGGGATGGTACCCTCTTCAATAGCCTTGTCGACCAGGCGGTTTATTTCGCCGAACTGCAGCCAGCCGGTGTTGTCATCGGATAAACCATGTAATAAATAAACAACCGGGTACGATCGTTCGGAGGTGGAATAATCAGCCGGGAGGTAAACGGTGTACCTGACCGGGTGCGAAAGGATTTTCCCTTTAACCACGCTTTCCTCAATCACCTTCCCTTTCACCTGCGCGCCTGCATTCAATATTGCCAGCCCGAGCGCGGCTGACAGTAAAACCCGGACAACTATTTTCATATGTTTTTTTTCTAAATATACATACAAAAATGGGCTGGAACATCCGGCCTTAAGGTCGGTTGCTCCAGCCCGTTATTTCTGAAGAAGGATCCTGATGACCGGGTTCCTTCGCTTATACTGTTCCGATGACGTGACGAAAACCTTCCTGGATAAGATCCATGTAAGATGAAACAATCCATCCAGGAGATCTCTACGTCATCGAAAAATCTCCAATGTTAATAACATCAGGCCGATACCTCCGGTGTTTCATTCCGGAACACTACGGTATTGTCGAATACATCGACCAGTACCGGATGTGTGCGGTCCACATCACCCGCGAGGATCCTTTTGCTGAGTTTATTGACAATCTCTTTCTGGATCAGTCTCTTTAACGGACGTGCCCCAAGCTGAAGGTCAAAACCCTGTTCGGCCAGGAACTCAAGGGCATAATCGCTGAACTCCAGCCGTATGCCGCTTTCCTCTACCAGTTTCACCAGGTTGTTCAGCTGGATCTTAACAATGTTCCGGATTTCTTTTCTCATCAGCGGGTGGAACATAATGATCTCGTCTACCCGGTTGAGGAACTCCGGACGGATGGTTTGCCTCAGCAGGTTCATCACATCGATTTTTGCCTTGTCAGTCGCGTCGTCAATATCGCGTTCATTGATCCCTTCGTACGCATCCATGATCAGGTGGCTGCCGATATTGCTGGTCATTATAATAATGGTGTTCTTGAAGTTCACCACCCGTCCCTTATTGTCGGTCAGCCTGCCATCATCCAGTACCTGGAGCAAAACGTTCCATACATCCGGATGGGCCTTCTCAATTTCATCGAGCAGTACCACGCTGTATGGCTTGCGGCGAACCGCTTCGGTAAGCTGGCCACCTTCGTCGTATCCTACATATCCCGGAGGCGCTCCTACGAGCCGGCTCACGGTATGTTTTTCCTGGTACTCACTCATATCAATCCGTGTCATCATGCTTTCATCGTCAAACAGGTATTCGGCCAGGGCCTTTGCCAGTTCGGTTTTACCGACACCGGTTGTTCCAAGGAAAATGAAAGAACCAATTGGTTTCTTAGGATCCTGGAGACCAGCCCGGCTGCGCCGGATCGCATCCGCCACTGCGGTAATAGCTTCTTCCTGTCCCACCACACGCTCATGCAGGTGGTCTTCCAGGTTGAGCAATTTCTCGCGGTCGCTCTGCAACATTTTACTGACGGGGATGCCGGTCGATTTTGCCACGCTTTCCGCGATGTCTTCCGCATCCACTTCTTCCTTCATGATGCGCGAGTTCTCGCTGATAGAAGCCAGTTGCCTGGACAGCTCAGCAGTCTGTTGTTCCTGTTCCTGTATTTTGCCGTACCGGATCTCTGCCACCTTGCCGTAATCACCATTCCTTTCAGCCTGTTCAGCTTCCTGTTTCAGTTTTTCGACGTTTGCTTTTGAGTCCTGCAGCTTTTCAACAATTTCCTTTTCTTCTTTCCATTTTGCACGGAAAGTATCGCGCTCAACGGCGAGATTGGCGATCTCTGTATTCAGTACATGCAACTTGTCGGCGTCGTTTTCGCGTTTGATCGCTTCCCTTTCAATTTCGAGCTGGCGGAACTGACGCTCCAGCCGGTCGAGTTCTTCGGGCATTGAATTCATTTCCAGGCGAAGTTTTGCTGCACTTTCATCGATGAGATCAATTGCCTTATCGGGCAGGAAGCGGTCGGTGATGTACCGGCTCGACAACTCCACGGCAGCAATGATCGCCTCATCCTTGATCCGCACATGGTGGTGTGTTTCATAACGGTCCTTCAGTCCACGCAGGATGCTGATGGCATCTTCAACCGACGGCTCATCAATCATCACGCGCTGGAACCTCCTTTCAAGCGCCTTGTCTTTTTCAAAAAACTTCTGGTATTCACTCAGGGTGGTGGCACCGACAGCCCTCAGCTCACCCCTTGCCAGCGCAGGCTTCAGGATGTTGGCAGCATCCATGGCACCTTCCCCGCCACCAGCACCTACCAGTGTATGGATCTCATCGATAAATAAAATGATCTCACCATCGCTGCCGGTCACTTCCTTCACCACGGACTTCAGCCTTTCTTCAAACTCCCCTTTATATTTTGCCCCGGCAATGAGCAAGCCCATATCGAGTGCATAAATGATTTTTGATTTCAGGTTTTCAGGCACATCGCCATTCACGATCCGGTGTGCAATGCCTTCGGCAATTGCCGTTTTACCCACACCCGGTTCGCCCACCAGGATCGGGTTGTTCTTGGTCCTGCGGGACAGGATGTGAAGGGTACGCCGGATCTCTTCATCGCGACCGATTACAGGATCCAGTTTGCCTTCGCGGGCAAGCTCATTCAGGTTCTTGGCATATTTGTTCAGGGCATTGAATTCCTGCGACTGGGTTTGCGAAGTAACAGACTCGCCTTTCCGCAATTCGCGGATAGCAGCAATCAGGCCCTTTTCATTAAGGCCCGCATCCTTCAGCAGTTTTGCAGTGGAATCATTGCCCTGGATAATCGCCAGCAGCAGGTGCTCGGGAGTAATGAATTCATCATTGAATTGCTTGAGTACTGCACCCGCGCGGAGCACCACATTGTTTGCTTCGCGACTGATCTGCTGGGCAGGGTCGCCCGATGCTTTGGGGAGCTTTGCGATCAGGTCTGCCAGGCGTGTATCCACCAGGTTTACCGTGACGTTATTTTTCTTCAGCAAGTAATCAATGGGTGAATCTTCCTGGTCAAGCAACGCTTTCAGGATGTGTTCGGTCTCAATATTCGGAGACTGCGAATTAAAAGCCACCTGCTGTGCCTGTTGAAAGGCCTCAGCTGCTTTTATGGTAAAATTTCCTAAGTTCATATCGTGTAGGTTGTCTTTAATTTCCACAAATCGGGTGCCTGATCAGCCGGAAGGCCTTTTGGCTTCTACTGTTTAACACCCTGTTTAACAGCGACCATGGTGCAAATAATAATCCAGCCCTTAAATTGCGTTACTATGTCATACAAAATCGTTCAGAACTGCCTAAAATGCAGCCTTTTAGCTGCCGGACTGCTACTCTTTCATGTTATGCAGGCGCAAACCGGTTTCAGCGAGGTTGACCAGCAGCTGACTTTGCGCCAGAAGCAATTGGGTAAAGACTATGCACTGCAGGTTTGGAAACGGGGGGATACACTTGCCTACCAGAAGCTGGCGGGTGAAGTCAAACAAAAGACCAGCGTGCAGATGGCGGCCAGCAGCCGGTGGCTGACTGCGGCCATGGTGATGTTGCTGGTCGATGAAGGAAAACTTTCGCTCGACGACAAGATCACGCGCTGGCTACCGGAATACGAAAAATACGGAAAGAATTATATTACCCTTCGTCACTGCCTCACCTATATGACCGGTATTAAAGGGGATGGCTCAGGTGTAGGTAAACTCTTTTCAAAAAAGAAATTTGACAACCTGGAAGAGGAGGTAAACAGCTATGCCGCCAGGGAAATACAGACCAACCCAGGTACTGAATTACGTTACAATGATATCGGTTTTAGTATAGCCGCGCGCGTACTGGAAGTGGTCACGAAAAAACGGTTTGACCAGTTGATCAAACAACGTTTGTTTACGCCGTTGAAGATGCGGAGTACCAGTTTTTCCAATGTTTCCGGCGGACCGGTGGACCCTTCGAACGGCGCGATTTCGACGGTGGAAGATTACATGAAATTCCTTGTAATGTTATTGAATAAAGGAACCTACCATGGCCGTCGGGTGCTGAGTGAAGAGTCGGTAGCGGAACTGTTGAAACAACAGGGAGGCAGCGAGCCAAGGAAGGACCTGCCGAAGATGGTGGAGGGTTATGCACCGGCCCTTGGCAGCTGGATTATCAACAGCAATTCCTCGTCAGGCCCAACCGTATTTGCCAGTCCGGGTTTTGCAGGCCCATGGGCGATGATTGACCTGTGTCGCGGGTATGCGTATGTGTTTGTTGTAAAAGAAATGAAGGAAGAGGACAATTCGAAAGTCCAGATGGAACTGAAAGCCGCGGTAGACGCGCAGTTCAAAGAAATCTGCCAAGACTGAAAAAGCAGGAGTTAATGACTGCAAAATTTCGCGAAGGCTGAAGGGATTGGAAAGGCGGCAGTAATAACAGCGAATTCCCGAAGGTTTCAGGGTTGGAGACGCGGTGGTAATCACGGCGCGCTCGTTGGAAGGCTGCCGCGTTTAACAGCCGGCTGGCCATCGTCAGTTTACTTTTGCCAGCACCAGCTTACCCCGGTCTGCTTTATACACCTTATCAAACAGGGTTACAATCTCCCCGAATTTACCAGCGGGCAATGTACCTCCGTGGAACTTCATCACACGACGATACTGCAATACGTTTCCTTCAAGCCTGGTCGAGGTGGAATAAAAGAGTAGCTCGTTATCGATCGTTAATTCGGGCGGCATACTTTCAATGGCATATCCATCCGGCAGTGTAATAGATACGCTGTCCGATTCAAGGAATGCCTCACCAAGGCGGACCGGCCACTGCCGGCTCTTATCCGGTGAGGGCTTCCGGTACCAGCGGGTCATAATATTCGGGTTGATAAAAAGGCGTTTGCCGGTGATGGTGGCATAGTTAGCCACTTCAAACTCGAGCTGTTCCAAAACGGAAGGAATGCGCGACCGTTGTTCGTTATAATCGAAGGTTTTTACCTGGTAGGTCGCAAAATCCAGTTTATCCTGCAGGAACTCCTGCACTTTATCGCGCGATAATACGCTCAGCATACCATGCAGGTCATCCTGGCGGAGACCGAGGTAGTCGCTGCTGCTGGTGACCTGCAGCCTGGCATCGTTACCCAGCACGGCTTTCAGCCTGCGAACCTGCGCATTCTGTTCCATAGAATAAACCGGGGTACGCACCAGCCTGCCCCCTGCCTCGGTAATCAGCAGGCTGTGGCGGTTGCCGGTGAAGTCGCCCAGGTAACCAGGCGCGGTGGTCTGGCTGGTGCATTCCAGCCAGGTAGTATCTTTTCCGTCGGGCACACAAACGATCACGTGATTGAACTGCACGGCAGGAAAACTTTGATCCACGTCACTGATCTCTGATCCGGCCCGGACAAGCGCATAACACGCGGGCACACCGGCTTCTTTTAAAAGCGCAACCATATAATTGGACAGGGCCTTGCAGTCACCGTAACCGTTCGCCGCCACATACGTAGCCGGAAAGGGCCGCCAGCCGCCGATTCCAAGCTGCACACTCACATAACGGGTATTTTTCTGCAGGTAGCGGTAAAGATCATCGACCAGCTGCCTGCGGTCCGCCGCACTTGCTTTGATCCTGGCAACTTCCTGTCGCACCACGTCGGGCAACTGATCCCGGTCCTTGTTAAGCATTGAGAAAAAGCGGCCGAAATCTTCCCACCCATTCATCCGTCCGGCAAAGCCTTCAATTTCAAAATCAGATGGACCCAGCATTACACCAGGTGTAATTTCCTGCCACGATGGTGAAGCATACTCCCCCTGTGTACCCGGAAAAAATTTCAGCTGCCATTGGTAGCTCCGGGTCTTTGCCGTGGAGCTGGTTACCGGTTCATCCGCATAATTAAATGCCTTGTAGCGGAGTTCATATCTTGCCGGCGTTTCTACGGTGAAGGTGCTGTTCACTACTGCCAGCCCCTGCCCGCGGACGGGCGCCCAGGAAGGCAGGAAAAAGGTGCCGCGGATTTCCATACGGATGTCATATTCGACTGTGTACGGATAGGTGCGGTAATTGAAATCATGTTGTTTTACGCGGTCATCCAGTGCCAGGTCCGATTGGGTAAAGATGGCGTGGTCACTTACCTGGTTTTTTTTCAGTGAACGGATCTTTTTGCCCACGGCATCATATAAACTGCCGTCCAGCCCGTCGATCCGCACAAAGCGGTCATAAGCCAGTTCGACCCCGGCATAAACCGCACCGGCTTCATTCAGGATTTTTATCCGGTAGTGATGGTCGACCAGCACCTTGTCGAGCGATTTTATACGGACGGTCTTTTGTTCCCATTCCACCACAGCATTTGCGTTTTCGGTCAGCGCATGTACCAACACCGGACCATCCTGGGCATGCACACTTACAACTGTTGCACACAGGCCGGCTACTACTGCCGCAATCAACCGCCCGAAGCATGCCTGTATCCTCATTTCTTCTTTTTTAAAACAATCTGCTCCGAGTGCTTTTTGACCACCAGGTTGAAGAACTCGCGTAGTGAATTATATTCTTCCGGGTAAAAATAACTGCGATTAAGCCGGAGCCTCGACCGTAACGATATGGCGCCATCTGCAGCCGAGATCAGGTACTCAAAATTGCCTTCATCTTCTTCGTTCAGTTTGATCTTTACCTGTTTTGGCAACTCATCCACCTCGTATCCTTCCGGTATGTCCAGCCGAAGCAGGTAGGTTTCATCCACCATGTACGGCATTTCGACAGGATAGTTGCGGGTTGCGGCTTTGAACGGGTTTTCCTTCCAGCCTTCGCCAAACATCGGGTTCAGGTAAACCAGGTCAGCCTGTTCACGGGGCATATCAAACTGGAATTTAACCGTTGCCGGCAGGTCATAGTTGCCGAGCGAATCAATAACCAGATCATGCACGGTCACATCAGATCCAAAGGCCCTGGACACTTCATCGATATGGCCTTTGGTACCGGCCTGTGCGATGCGCTGGCGCAGCGCATAGGATTCAAAATAACCGAGGCGCTGTTCGGTGAACCCGGAGATCCCGCCTTTTCCGTCATTGGAAATAAACGTTGAAACGGTTTTGGCTTCCAGCAACTGGTCTGTGTCGATCGTAAGCGAATCTACATTTTCGCTGACCACCCTTGCATGCCCGTTATATAGTTGCAGCCCGAGTTTGCCAAATCCCAACCGGGGATCGCTGGCATCGAGGTATACTTTTTGACCGTTGTCGTTCATCTGTACGATCACATAGTTGAAACGTGCAAGCATCGGGTAGTTGGCATAAGCCCAGCCATGTGTGCGGGTACTGAGCAACACGGGGTCGGCCCTCACTCCTACTTTACGCAGCATGGCAACCAGCAGCAGGTTGATTTCAGTTACAGATCCTGTTTTCGATTTAAGCACCTGTCGCAGCGGTTTACCAAGGTATATAGAGTTGTAGTTGCTGTTGGTCATATTGTCCCGCACCCAGGTATAAATCTTTTTTGCCTTTTCCAGATCCGACCCCGAAGCGACATCAAGTTCGGAGATCAGGTCGTTCATAAAACCATTAGGCTGGTTCAGCTGCCGCCCGAAATCATCCAATTCCAGCAACCGCTTCATGGCATCGGGCCAGGTACCCATGATATTGCGTGGATGGATGGGCTCGCGGTATTCGGCCAGCTGGAATTCGATCCGCGATACGTGGTTGCCGAGGGTGGAAGTAAATTTTTCTTCTTTCAGTGCAGGCACATCCTTCATCGCCCAGCGGAATTCGGTAAGACCGGATGAAAAAGTCTGCATCTTCCCCTGCACCTGGTTCGCGTCTTCATTGATGGAAAAAGTGACCACCTTGTCCTTGTGTTCATTCAGGAAAAATGGCTGGTAGCCCTGGAACAGGGAGATGTAATAAAAGAATTGCGGCATCGCTACCTTGTATTCACTCCACAGGATGGGATAATCACCCTGGAAGTTCCACGGCTGCAGGTTAAACAGGAAGTCGGATACCAGCTTGTATTCGTATTCAATGATGGAGCCTTCTTTGATATTCGGGAACGTAAATTTTTTAATCACCAGGTTTTTACTGATCCTGGTTTTGAATACGCCTTCTTTCGGATCCAGTTTGGTTTCGACCACCTGTCCGTTTTCGAGGTTGTAGGTAACGGCCTTCAATTGCTCCAGTTCTTCTTCGAGAGCATCCTCGGCATAAATGGGAATTTCCACTTCGGCAATATCATATCCCTTCCGGTTGATGATACGGGCCCTCCTCAAAAACCTGTATTCAAGCGAGAACCACCCTTTCGAGTTGCCCTTGAATTCGCTGGAACCAATATCGGCCAGCACAATGGCGGATGCATTGGAGTCGAGGGAATAAACAGATGGCTCGAAGTCGGCCTTACTGATTTTACCGAATTTGATTTTGTTTTTATCCTGTGCGTGCAGGGTGGTGGCGGCAAGGCACAGGATAAGTATGGTCAGGACACGAAGGTTCATAGAGTTAGTTTGGTGGCGGAAAGTGAACTACAGCGCAATTTTAATCAAATTATGCCAAAAAAACGCGGTGTATCTTCGTGCCCCAATTA
>SDZZ01000650.1 GCA_004173255.1 Chitinophagaceae bacterium
GGTAATGTTTTCCAGGGATCCGGGCTTATTTCTTTGCCAGGCGCATCCCGAAGAGCAGTACATGCAGGGCTGCAAAAATCAGGGAGAAATAAAACAGTCCCAGGTCCTTTTCCCCATCGGCAGTGGAATTCAAATGGTGGAAATAGGCTACCACGGCCAGGGTCAGGGCCAGGATAGTGCCCGACCAGCCGATCACCTTGTTGCCTTGTGTGATCGTCCCCGGCAAACCACTGGAAAGTCTACTGTTTTTGATGCCGTACCACAGGTAGATATCAAACCCGATGAGCATCCACACGATCAGGCGGATCCAGGTGTCCAGTGGCAGGAACGCCATCATAAAGAAACATACCAATACACCGAGGGCAGGTACCAATGGTACAAGCGGTGTCCGGAAAGACCTTGGCGCATCCGGATCGCTTTTCCGCAGCACAACGATGCCGATACAAACAAGGATGAAGGCAAACAGTGTTCCGATGCTGGTCATTTCACCCACCACACGGGCCGGGATAAATGCAGCGAACAGGCTCACAAAAAGCATGAACATCATATTGCTTTTTGCAGGTGTCTGGAACTTCGGATGTACGCTTGAGAAAACCCTGGGCAGCAGTCCGTCCTTACTCATGGAGAAGAACACACGGCTCTGGCCCATCAGCATCACCAGGATCACCGATGCATAACCTGCAAGGATGGCCACAATGATGGCGCGGTTCAGCCATGGATAATCGGGATGTATCACACCCGAAGCGTCCGGCGTACCCATGTGCTCAATTGCAACGGCAACCGGTGCAATACCGTCCTGGCCCTTGAACGAAGTGTAACTGGTTACACCAGTCATAACGTGGGCAAACAGGATATATAAAATGGTACAGATAGCCAGTGAACCGAGGATACCCCATGGCATATGCTTTTTCGGGTTCTTGGCCTCCTGTGCCGCGGTACTCACCGCATCGAAACCAATATAGGCAAAGAACACAATGGCGGCTGCCCGTATGATCCCGCTGAAACCGTACTCACCGAATTTACCGGTGTTATCAGGTATATAAGGAGTATAGTTTGACTCGTTGATGTATTTCCATCCAAGCACGATGAAGATCACTACCACCGTTACTTTCAGGCCAACGATAATACCATTCACCAGTGCGCTTTCCTGTGTTCCCTTGATCAGCAGCAGGCTCATCAGGATAACGATGAATACGGCGGGCAGGTTCATGTAACCGCCGTCCCATGGACCTACCGTCCATTCGGGCCCGAGATGGTAACCGAAACCTTCCAGGAATTTGACAAGGTAGCGGCTCCAGCTGATACTCACGGTAGCAGCACCGACCGCATATTCGAGTACCAGATCCCAACCGATGATCCAGGCGATAAATTCACCCATGGTGGCATAACTGTAGGTGTATGCACTGCCGGCCACAGGGATCATGGAGGCAAATTCAGCATAACAAAGTCCGGCAAAAAGGCAACCCAATGCCGCAATAATAAAAGAAATGGTAATGGCTGGTCCGGCCTGGTTGGCCGCCGCGCCACCTGTGATAGAAAAGAGCCCGGCCCCGATGATGGCGCCGATCCCAAGGGCAATCAGTCCCCATACACCCAGCGTCCTTTTAAGGTTGTGTTCACCTGTCTCCGCGGCTTCCGCCATAAGTCCGGCCAGGGGCTTCTTGATAAATAAACTCATAAGTAGTGTGATTGTTTGTTTAGTTAGCAGTTCTAAAACAGCCCGAAAAATAGGTAATTATGGCTAAGATTTGCAAAAAAGATTTGCCCCGCGGAGCCTTTTAACTCATTTTCCTGTTTTGTCCGTTTTTGGACTTAAACCTTTAGTTTTGAGATTTACCATAACCTCCTATATGGATAAACGCAAGGCCGGACTTCTCTCTGTTCTTTTATTCACGATCGTTGCCGTTATTCATTTTTTAGATTTCCAGGGTTGGCTGACCATGGGCAGTCAGGTACTGATG
>SDZZ01000651.1 GCA_004173255.1 Chitinophagaceae bacterium
GGGCTGGCGGCCCGCGCCGGTGTCGGGCAGTACGGCGCCTGCCGCCAGCCCTGGGCGCTGCCGACCATGCCGCAGGCGATCACCGGCAACCGCGGCTGCGCGGCCAGCCAATCGCCGCAGGCTTCGTCGAAGGCCAGCTCGAAACCGTTTTCGCACGGGTGCCCGTCGATGGCGCGCGGGGTGCTGGGTAATTGCATGATGCCGTAGGGCAAGGCGCGCTGTTCCAGCACCTCGCCGCCATGGCCGAGCTTGTAAGCCCGCAGGGACGTAGTGCCCCAGTCGAGCGCGATCAATTGCGCCTGCATCGCTTCACCTGTTGTGTTTTTGGCAGTGAGTAGCGTGTGTCGATGCGCAGGACTATAAACCCAGGAGGATTTAAATCTCAATATATAAATATCAATCCCATAATACCAAAGATCAGGGGCTTCTTAAGGCGCTCTTTAGTGTCCTTTTCTCCGTTTTCAGGTATCCCGGGTACAGGTGTACCTTCGGTAACCTGCACGGCTGCTTTCTTTTTCTCATTCTCTTTCATCTTCTGCTGTTTTAGGTTCATTTATGTTTTTACCCGCTTTAACCTTAGCAACCGGGTTGCTGATGTGTTTGATCTCCATCGTGTTCTGCCCTGCATTAAGTTGATACACGACCTGTACAATTATCACGAGGGTAATCAATAGGTAGCCGGCAAAGCTGTACAGCACAATACGGCGTGATTCCCTTGCTGGCAGCTGCTTCCAACGCCTGTCCATGGTGTCTATCCAGGAACTTATTGAGGTGGTATACGCTTTCATAATTGTTTATTTACGGTCGATTACCTCAACATCCTTATTCTCCAGTACCCTGAACTGTTCGATGTTGAACCCCTGCGGGTTGTCATCCGAACGTACAGAGTTGACCAACAGGCATGATGTGACCAGGCTCCTGCGCGTCACATTACTGGCGCGGATGATATACTCCCTCGCATACGTACGCACCGCATAAGGATACTTTTCAAAATCGCATTGCACGCTGTCCACTTCAAGGCGTTGCTGCACATTGGCCGATATGATGCGGCTGTAGTAGCCCTTTTCAGAAAGGTCTTTATAGTAATCAAAGGCGCTTTTATCAGCTAGGCTGAACGCCCTTTTCATATTGCTTTCGATGGCCGCCTTATCCGGTGCCAGGGTAAAGAAGAGTTCGTGGAAACGCCGTACATGCTCACGGGCCTCTACCGGGCGGTTGATGGAGGCATCCTGCGATAAGGCCAGCATCAGTGATTTTCCCTGATCCAGCACATAAACTTTTTCACGCTGTACCTTGGCAAAACGGTAGGATTCCCATACAGCGTAGCCGGTGATGCTAAGGCATACCACGGCGAAAATAATCGCATACAACCGTATCTGACGGAAACTGTTCTCTATATTTCGTAAGGTTTTAAATTCCATAATTATAGGTTTTAGTTTTTATTCATGAGCCTGCCGCCAATATAACCGGTGGCAGCACCAGCCGAGGCTCCGGCAATGTTGCCGGCTTTCTGCGTGGCCTGGTTAACATTCCGGGTGTAGTTCCCCGCGCCACCTGCCTGTATGATCCAGCCGGTAACGGTCGGTATGGTAAAGTAGCCGATAATCCCAATGATCATAAAGATGATGTACACCGCATTGGAGGTATCCGGGATGAAGGTCGGGTCCGACAGGTTCTCAATATCTTTTCCAGTATCAGCGACTGTATCTTGGCCAGCATCGAACTGAAAAGGTCGGAAACCGGCAACCACAGATACACGCTGATGTACCGCGTGAACCATTGGTTTAAAGTCGACTGAAACCCATCCCATACGGAAATGGCAAAAGCAATCGGCCCGAGTATGGAAAGCACGATCAGGAAAAAAGTACGGATGGTATCAATAACCAGTGCCGCCGCCTGGAAAAGGATCTCCAAAAGCTCCCGGAAGGCATTGCGTATATCCTGCTTTAGCTGGTAC
>SDZZ01000167.1 GCA_004173255.1 Chitinophagaceae bacterium
GGCCAGTACCAGCAAGGAGGATCACTGATCCGTGCTGCGGCCGGTTATGAGCGGATGCCGGTATTTGTAAAGGCCGGTTCGATATTGCCGGTTGGACCCGAACTGCAGTACACAGCCGAGAAGAAGGCCGATACTATCCACCTCCGGGTGTATGAAGGAGCCAACGGAAGTTTCAGCCTGTATGAAGATGAAGGCCTCAACTACAATTATGAAAAAGGCCTGTTTGCCAACATTTCGTTTGTTTATGACGACCAGAGCCGCAGTCTCCGGATCGGTGGCCGCGAAGGTGAATTCCCTGGTATGTTGCAGACCCGCACTTTTATTGTGCAATACCTGCGGAAAGGACGCGCATCCAACACCGGCTTATTAAGTGGTGCTGGTAAAGTGGTGAAGTATAATGGCTCGCCACAGGTGGTCCGGCTCAACTAGTTCATTTGAAAAATCCCTTTATAAATCAATTGCTTGTTATGAAAATGGAAAGATTGCCTGCTGTAAAAAGATGGAAACACCTGCTGCTGGTTTCCGCCTGCCTTGTATTACTGGGCACGGTGAATGCGCAGAGCCGGAAAATTACCGGAACGGTCAATGGCATCGATGGTAAACCGATTGGTAATGCCTCGGTAATGATCAAGGGTACCACACTGGGTACCAGCACCGGTGCCAATGGAGTATATTCAATCGATGCGCGGAATGGTGATGTACTGGTGGCAACATCGGTAGGATTCCTTTCGCAGGAAACAAAACTTGTCTCCGGTTCCACCCTCGATTTCACGCTGGCTGCATCGACACAAACCATGAACGAGGTGGTGGTGATCGGATACGGACAGATGAAGCGAACGGATGTGAGCAGTTCACAGGTCAGTGTGTCGGCGCAGGAACTGAACCGGACTGTCAATCCCACCTTCGACCAGGCCCTCCAGGGCCGGGCAGCGAATGTGTATGTATCATCACAGAGTGGCCAGCCGGGTGCTGCGCCATCCGTCATCATCCGCGGTGTAAGTTCACTGACGGGAAGTACGCAGCCGCTGTACGTGATTGACGGGGTGCAGATCAAACCTTCCAATCCGAGTGATGATCCCAATGCCCATCCAACCGGTTTTACGAATGTACTGTCGGGACTGAACCCCGATGATATAGAAAATATCAGTGTGTTGCAGGGCCCGTCGGCCACCGCCATCTACGGTACATCGGGTGCCAATGGTGTCATCCTGGTCACCACCAAACGGGGCAAGACCGGCGACACAAAAATTTCTTTCAACACGCTGTGGACCATGCAGGACCTGCCGGAGAAAATAGATGTAATGAACCTGCAGCAATATGCGCAATACCGTAACGATATTGCCAGCGCAGGCGGCACGGCTACTGAACCGGGGTTTGCAGATCCATCTGCACTGGGCAAGGGGACCGACTGGCAGGCTGAATTATTCCGTCGCACCCTGCTGCAGAAACATGGCCTTGCGCTGAGTGGCGGCGCAGGTGCAACCACGTTCTTTTTTTCGGGTGAATATTTTAACCAGGAGGGTGTAGCCCCGGGTTCTGGTTTCCAGCGTGCCTCGGTACGGATCAATCTCGACAACCAGACACGCAAGTGGTTGAAGATCGGGACCAACCTGGCACTGAACCGCACCCAGGAAAAAGTGAACACGACCAATGCCGGAATTATCAACCTTGCACTTCGTCAGAACCCTTCGGTGCCAGTCACCAATCCCGACGGATCCTGGGGTGGTCCCAGTACCACGCAGTTTGCGTTCAGTAACCCCGTGGCACTGGCTAATATCAATAATGATTATAACAAGGCACTGGGCTTTCTTGGCGGGGCATATGCAACCATCAACTTCACCAAGGAACTTTACCTCCATAATGAAGTAAACACCAGCCTGCAGTATTATAACAACTACCAGTTCCACCCGGGGTACCAGTTCAACGGCTTTATTGTGCCTTCAACGAGTGCTTCCAGTACCCGCGCGGCCAACAACAATTACTGGTGGGGCTTCAATACAAGGCTGCACTACGATAAAAAATTCGGTGAGCATGCATTGTCTGCCATGATAGCGCACGAGGCGCAGGAATTTGGTTCGGAAGGCCTCAGTGGTTATCGCCAGAATTTTGTTACCTATAATATCCAGGAGTTGTCTGGCGGTGTACAAACCACTTCGCTCGCAAACAGTTCCAAAAGTAACGGAGCCAAGGAATCGTTTTTCGGAAGGCTGAACTACATATTTGATGACAAGTACATCATACAGGGATCGTTCCGTCGCGACGGATCATCGAGCTTCGGTTCCAACAGGCGATGGGCCAACTTCCCTGCGGTATCAGCAGCATGGCGCATTTCGCAGGAAAAGTTTATGGAAAAATTTCCTTCTATTAACGACCTGAAACTCCGTGTTGAATACGGAAGCACGGGTAACTCGGCCGGTGGTGGCGTGTACGCCCAGCTGCAGGCCGTACCAACAGCATGGGGAACCGGTTTCCTGCCACAGAATTTTGCCAACCCCGACCTGCAGTGGGAAGTAACCAAAACTTCCAATATCGGATTCGACCTGCATATGTTTAACAACCGGCTGGAAGTGATCGGCGATGCGTACATTAAAAAAATTGACCGGCTGCTGACCACTAACCCATTCGCGTTTTATAATGGCGGCGATATCGCTTACTCACCGGGTTATATTTCCTGGCCTACCACCAATGTGGGTAAAATGCAGAACCAGGGATTTGGCCTTACCGTGAATACCGTGAATGTGACCAACAAAGTGTTTACCTGGAAAACCGGGTTGAATGTTTCAAGGGATAAGAGCAAGATCACCGAACTGCTCACACCGATCAACCCGAGTTATGACGGTACTGCCCAGTTCCTCTCGAAAGAAGGCTTTGCGCCATCCCTGTTCACCGGTTATATTGCCGAAGGTTTATTCCAGGACTATGATGATATAAAGAACCATGCAAGGCAAACTCCTACGGGCATGATTTCCCCTACACAGGGTAGCTGGATCGGTGATATCAAATACAAGGATCTGAGCGGCCCGGCTGGCAAACCCGATGGTGTCATCGATCAGTTTGACCGCGTTGTGCTGGGTAATCCATGGCCTTCGTTCAGTTTCGGATTCAACAACTTTTTTACCTACAAGGATTTTGACCTGAACATTTTTATCATCGGCACCATTGGAAACGATGTGATCAACTATGAGCGTTTCCGCAATGAGCAGCCACTGGGTACCGGTACATTCAGTAACTATTACGAGTCGGTCACCAACTACGCGCGTCCATCAAGCTACAATATTACAGACAGCCTTTCCGCCACCCTGCTGAATCCTGGACACAATATCCCGAGGATTGCACCGGGTGATCCGAACGGGAATAACCGTCTTTCGCAATGGGCCATTGAAGATGGCTCGTATGTGCGGCTGAAGAATGTGGCCATCGGCTACACCCTGCCATCGGTGGTCAGTAAAAAGTTTGGTGTGCAACGCCTGAGGGTATCGCTGAATGCACAGAACCTGGTTACGCTCACCAGTTACAGTGGTTATGATCCGGAAATTGGTATGATCCAGTATGGTGGTACACTGATCTCCGGTATTGATACGGGCAGGTACCCGAACGTGCGGCTGTATTCGGCCCAGGTGGTGGTTGATTTCTGATAAATAATTGCGACAAAAAAATTTAAAGTTTTTCATATGAAAACATTCCTTAACTATTTCCTTTCATTGCTTGCAGTTGCCGCAATGACTACCGGTTGCAAACAGGATTTCCTGGACAGGCCGCCGATTGACCAGCTTACGTCCGGTAATTTTTACAAAACCAACGATGAGATCCGGGCAGCTACCGGCCCGCTGTACAATATTGTCTGGTTCGATTATAACGACAAGGCATTCCTTGCTTTTGGCGAAGCCAGGGGTGGTAACCTCAATTCGAATGACCGCACGGCTTATATCCAGTTTGCCGTTTCATCGACTGACCAGAGCACCCTGCTTGCCGGTTACAAGTCATTTTATAAAATAGTCGGCCAGGCTAACACGATTATGGCTGCTATAAAAAACGCAGTGGGCAGCACAGCCTCCGATGCAGTGAAAAATGAAGGGGTGGCCGAATGCCGTTTCATGCGGGCACTGGCCTACTACTACCTGGTGAGCAACTGGGGTGCCGTGCCCATCGTTTATGATAATGTGGCCCAACTGAGCAACACCCTTCGCCGCAACACCATCGATGATGTGTGGCAGTTTATCATCCGCGACCTGACCTATGCAACCAAACACCTGCCGGCTGTGCCATATGCACAGGGAAGGGTGAGCAAATGGTCGGCCGAAGGGATGCTGGCAAGAATGTACCTGACACGTGCAGGCCGCACTGGTGGCGGCACGCGGAACCAGGCCGACCTGGACAGCGCGAAGTTCTATGCAGGCGATGTGATCAGCAACAGCGGTCTGTCCCTGCTTCCCGCCTATGCGGACCTGTTCCGCGGAGCCTACAACAACAGCGACCATGTAAACCCGAATCCGGAATCGTTATTTTCACTCCAGTGGGCCGGTGCAAGCCAGCCCTGGGGTATCAACAATTCTTTCCAGGCTTATGTGGCCTTTGATCCTTCAATTACCCAGACAGGCGATGGATGGGGTGCAGCGCAGGGCATTTCGGCCGACCTGGTAAAATACTATATGGCCAACCCGGCGGATTCTTTCCGGAGGAAGGCAACTGCCATGTTCCACGACGATTTTTATGGTGAGCTGAACCAGGCCAATGGAGGTACACTGGTTACCGGTACGGGAATGTCGTACATAAAAAAATACGTGGTGGGATCACCGGCCGACAATGGCGGCAAGGGAAATTTCATGGCAGCATACATCAATACCTATATGCTGCGACTGGCAGAAGTGTACCTGATTTATGCCGACGCGGTGCTGGGCAATTCGGCCAGTACCTCCGATGCCACGGCGCTGTCCGCATTCAATATGGTGCGTGAACGTGCGGGGCTTGGTGTAAAATCCCAGATCACGTTCAGCGATATTTTCAGCGAAAAACGCGTGGAGCTTGCCATGGAAGGCAATGCGTGGTATGAGATCCTGCGCTGGTATTATTTTGACCCTGCAGCCGCTATTGCCTACGTCATGGCGCAGGACCGGGGCAACTACACCATCTCCCATGTTGGAAACACGAATGAACCCAGGCAGTACAGCACCACATTTACGCCGGCACACTTTACGTTTAATGACCAGTCGGTATACCTGCCCTTCCCTGAAAGCGAACTGAATGTGGCAACCGGTCTTTCCCAGGAACCGGTTCCATTCGATTTCAGCGTATTACCTGAATAAACATTAAAAAAGTTATATGAAAAAGATTGCTTTCAATTTCAACATTCTCCTGCTTCTCACACTTTGTGCGGGAAGTAGCCTCGCACTTTTTTCCTGCGAAAAAAATAACGATGGCCCGCCTGTAATCAATGAGGTGCGCCTGCTCGATCCGAATAAACGCGATAGCTTTTTCACCGAATCACTGGCAGGTATCTGGGTGGTGGTGCAGGGTAATGGTTTCGATGACCTGCAGAACGTTTACTTTAATGGTCTCGAGGCACCTTTTAACTCGGCGCTCAATACAAGCAGTAACATCATTGTACTGATTCCCCGTACCACTCCAACAGAAGCGGTGCCGGATGTACCCAACAATATCCGCGTGGTAACCAGTCACGGAGAAGCTACTTTCAGCTACCGCATACTGGTACCTCCGCCCGAACCGGTGTTTACCTGGGCATCCAATGAAAACGCAGTGGGTGGTGAAACGGTAACTTTCCGCGGCACTGACCTTGCGGGGCTTACCCAACTGGTTTTTCCTGGTGGAGTGACCAGCAATACTTTTACTGTTAACACCGCAGGAACCGAACTGGTGGTAACCATCCCGATGGGGATCAGCACTTCCGATACCATTCGCATGAATGGGCAGTTTGGTTCGGGTAAATCGCTTTTTGTCTATGACAATTACCGTTCACCATCGGCCGGATTCCTGGCCAACTTCGAAGATGGTGATGCCTATTTCGGATGGCAGTGGTGGGGCGGCAACAAAACCAACAGCGCAGGTTTTGCCGCTAACACAGGGAACTATATCCAGATCCATCCTTCCTCTGCAATCAATGCAGGTGATGGTTCCTGGTACAGTGATAACCGGGCGGTGATGGTTGCGGCCGGACCATGGGTGGCCGATGCCTCCATGGCCGACCCGATCGATCGTTATGCACTCAAGTTCGAGATCTCCGTTAAAACACCGTGGAAGAACGGGTCCCTGATCATTGTTCCAAACAATAATTTCAATATGATGGCAAGGTATGCACCCTGGGAAACCGCACCAGGCGGGGAGTTCAAGACAACCGGTTTCCAGACTGTTGTGATCCCGCTCAATACCTTCCATGCCGGCACCGGCAACTACGATCCGGCAGGCGCACCACCAGTGAATTTTGCAGCACTCACCGGCGGCAGCAATTCGGCTACGCTGCAGCTGATGTTGTACAATGACAGCGCGACCCCGCTGCCTGCTTTTGACGCAGCGGTGGATAACGTCCGGATTGTTCGTACCAATTAAAAACCTGACCGGGAATGAGAATATTTTTTGCATCGATACTGCTGTTCACTGTTGTTGCCTGTTCCAAAAAAACGGAACCGGGACCAACGGATCCCGATCCCGTGGACCCTTCCGAACCCGTTGTGCCAGGGGTGGATCCTGCAGTGGCACCCAGCATCGGTTTTTTCCTCGATGACTGGGCACCACGTTCTTTCACCAAACCTGCATTCAGCGAAAAGGCGATGCCTTCATCGCCGGTTGCGGCAACCGTTACCATTTATGCAGGTACTATCATTACGAAAATCCCGCGGAGTATTAATGGACAGAATGCCAACTCCTGGATGAGCCAGATCGTGGACCAGGAACCGCTGATGACCCACCTGAAAAACCTGGCCCCAGGTGTGATCCGCTTTCCCGGAGGTAGCATCAGCGATGTTTATTTCTGGAATAGTTCCGCGCCGGACAAACCTGCAACTGCTCCACCCGGTCACCTCGACGCCGATGGGAACCTGGTAAGCAATCCTTACTGGTATGGGAAAAATAACGATAGCTGGACCATCTCGGTTGCCAACTATTACCAGCTGCTCGCCCAAACCGGTGCGCAGGGAATGATTACAGTGAATTATGGGTTTGCCCGTTACGGTACATCGGCCGACCCGGTGGCAGAAGCGGCACACCTGGCGGCCGACTGGGTAAGGTTCGACAATGGGCGGACCAGGTACTGGGAAATCGGAAACGAAACCAACGGTACCTGGGAGGCGGGCTATCGCATAGACCCGGCGCTGAACCAGGACGGACAACCGGCCATCATTACCGGCGAACTGTATGGCAAACATGCGCAGGTGTTCATCGACTCCATGAAAAACGCCGCTGCCAGCATCGGTAAAACCATTTTTATCAGTGCCTACCTGCTGGAGAAAGAACCGGCGGCCTGGCAAACCGCTACCGACAAGGGATGGAATGCGGGAGTACTGGGGGCAATCAACAATAAGGCAGACTACTACACCATTCATAGTTATTACACCAACTACCAGACCAACGCACCAGCGCCAGAAATTCTGGCAACCGCCACAACCGTTACCACCGATATGATGAAGTACGTGAGTTCGGAACTAACGCGGTATGGAGCCATTGCCCGACCGGTGGCGCTGACCGAATGGAATATCACTTCGCGTGGATCGATGCAGGTTGTGTCTTCGGTAAACGGAATGCATGCGGCTTTACTACAGGCTGAAGCTATAAAAAACAAGTATGGACAGGCCAGCCGATGGGATCTTGCCAATGGATGGGACGCGGGTAATGACCACGGCTTATTTGACATGGGTGATGAACCGGGTGGAATGAAATGGAATCCGCGGCCTGCATTTTACTACCTGTATTACATGCAACAGCTTACGGGTGACCGGATGATTGCAGCAAGCAGCACCAGCAGTGACCTGCCTGCTTACGGTTCCTCCTTTTCATCAGGTGAACACGCGGTAATGATCGTCAATAAATCAACCGCCGCCAGAACCACAGCTGTTACGCTGAAAAATATCAAAAAAGCCAGCAGGGTTTACTGGTACGTATTGACTGGCGGCAGCGATAATGGAGAATTTTCAAGGAAGGTGCTGGTCAATGGAAGTGGTCCGGCAACCGTATCGGGTGGTCCATCCGATTATAAAACGCTTCGCGCTTTCTCGGCAGCAGTTGACAAAGAAATCCGACTGGATGTGCCCGCCCGATCGGTAGTTTACCTGGTAATTGAATAATGGATAAATAATTGACATTAATAGTTGAACCATGCTGGGAAAAAAAGGTAAAAAGAAAAGCGTATACGCAATAGTCGCACTCGCTGGATCTGTATTGCTTGGTCTTTGTTTCAGTTTTGCCCCCCGGAATTTGCAGCCGCCCGATGGCGTGCCGGAGATCCGTGTTAACCAGGTCGGGTACTTTCCCGGCGGACCCAAATTGGCTGTGGTAACCGGCGACAATGCGGTTGCTGATTTTTATATCCTTGGTAAAAACCTCGATACTGTATACCATGGCCGGTTGGCTGATAAAAAAAAATCAGGTTGGTCGTCGCTCGATACCCGCCTGGCCGATTTTTCTTCTATCAACAATCCCGGTCGCTACACCCTGGTTGTTGCAGGAGACCATCCGTCATACCCTTTTGAAATCCGCGACGATATTTACCGGGAAGTTGGCAGGGTGGTGCTCAAAGGCTTTTATTTCCAGCGATCGGATCAGTCATTGACGGTGAAATATGCCGGCGAGTGGGCCAGGGCTGCAGGGCATCCGGACACGTCGGTACTGGTGCATCCATCTGCCGCGGGTGCAGCAAGGCCTGCAGGGACGAAAATTTCAAGTGCTGGTGGATGGTATGATGCCGGTGATTATAACAAGTATATTGTTAATTCCGGTATCACCATGGGCACGTTGTTATCGGCCTATGAAGACTTTCCGGAATACTACCGCTCGCTTGAAACAGGCATCCCTGAAAGTGGCAATGGCATTCCTGACCTGCTGGATGAAACGCTTTATAACCTTCGCTGGATGT
>SDZZ01000652.1 GCA_004173255.1 Chitinophagaceae bacterium
GTCAATGTTTTCATACTCATAGCATTTTCATTTTTTAATTATGTATTGAAGAAGTTTAAATGCGTCGGCCATGTTGATAAGGCCATATCCCGCTTTTTCCGTTCGGAGTTCACGGTCGGTTTTGTCGGAGGAATTTTGAAGGATGTATCTTATCATGTTGTTGGTCAGTGTTGCCCCGTGTTGTTTTGCATATGACTTCAATAACGCGATGCTGCCGCACACAAACGGAGATGCCTGTGAAGTGCCGGAGGCATAGGCATAGGTATTGTTGGAGAACGAACTGTAAATATCAGCGCCAGGTGCCACCACGGTTATTTCGGCTCCATAGGAGCTGAAACTGGTCACCGAACCGGTCTGATCCACTGCGCCAACGGCAATTACACCTGGTAAGGCCCCGGGGTAGTATTTGATCGGCCGGCCGTCATTCCCGCTGGCCGCCACAATGGTTACATCCTTGCTGAGTGCGTAGTTAATCACCTCTTCATGGGGCAGGCCGCCACCTTCGTGCTGTATGCCCAGGCTCATATTGATGATGTCGGCACCGTGATCGACCGCGTATTTGATTCCCGTGTTGATGTTGTCGATGATGCCCGCACCAACCAGCCGGTTACCGTCTTTCATGGTAGCCAGCACGCGCACCGGCATGATCCTGCAATTCGGTGCCACGCCCTCATTCATATTGATGCCACGTGCCGCAATGATACCGGAAACATGCGTGCCATGGCCGACTTCATCTTCCGGTACATCATCATTGTCCAGCGTATCGCCAATAAAACCGGTAGTGTCAAGACCTTCCATGTTAACGAAATCTGCGGCATGCACCAGCTTGCCTGTCAGCTCCCGGTGATTGAGATTGATACCGGTATCCAGAACGGCTACTACAACGTCCGGGCTCCCCTTGGTCAGCAGTTTTGCATACTTCAGGTAAATGAGATCTTCGGTCATCACTGAACTATAGCTCTGTTGCGCTGACACCAGTGGCCGGGGTATTTCAGCTTCCACCACCGTAATAGTTGTGGCGTCCTCAATATGCGGAAGCTGTTTTATTTTTTCAAGCAGGTTATCGGGAAGGAGCAGATCCTGTTGCATGATGACGCGGTAAAAACGATCCAGTCCGCTGAAGATTTCTGCCTCGTTCCAGTGCATGAACTGTGATTTGTATTCCTTTGTAACCCAGAAGGAGAGCAGGTTATAGGCCAGCAACTGGTCAAATTCCGGGAAAAACGAAGTGACAGCCCTGCTTTTATCAAGGATAAAATCCCTCCAGTACGGGAAGTCGCCAACCAATCGGGATTGGTAGTCTTTGCTGATTTTTATGACAAAATGTTGTTTCACCAATGAATGATTAAGACAAAAAGATCCCTTCCGGCCCTTTTAGAAGAGTCGGTAGGTTTAACGATGACAGACACGGCTACTTTCCCGGTGCATCAGCGAACTGAGCAGGGGAAACAAACGTTGGTCAGAGTATTTTTTTTTGTAAATCGAATTGGCTACAAATCAGAAAGGAAAGGGAGTGCGAAGAAATCCAGAAGTAATGGAACGATTAACTGAGCTTAGATATAATGCCATATGAAAGGTATGTAAATATTTTATCTGTAAACAAATATATTTTCTGTTTTAAAAAAAATACCACAATGAGGTAATGGTACAACACCATCATCTCATTGTGGTCGTATGAATCTGCATCCGCACTTGTGGTTACTGGATATTTGTTGCAGCTTTTAATTTTTCCCGGTCAAATTGGGAAAGGAAACTGAATGCTTTGGTGTTTACTTTTCCTTCCCGGTCAATCACTACGTAGGTTGGGAAACCGCCTTCTGCATGCAGTAGCCTGCGAAGGGATACCAGTAAAGCATCGTCCATGAAAATGTGGCAACTCGTCTGACGAAGCCACCTGGAAAAAACGTATTGCAGCATTGAAGCCCCCGGGTACCCACATTTTCATGGAC
>SDZZ01000653.1 GCA_004173255.1 Chitinophagaceae bacterium
CTGTTGTACTGACCCTTTTAAAATACACATTCGTCATTGGCGCCCCTACAACGGCAGTCAGCAACGACGAATTGTAAATCACTGCCGTCCGGTTGGTGGAATTTGCAGTGGCAGTGGAATACATCGGCCCATAGGTAGAACTGCCCAGTTCAGAACAACTCGGCGTTTGGTAAACCTGGGCAGAAAGATCCTGGTTCATACATGTTACTATAAATAATAGCCATGTAAAAATTTTCTTCATACAAAAATTTTTAAACTGTGTTTAGAATAAAATACCGGTGCAACCCGACAGGGATACAGGATTTTGAAAGGATGGGATTTTAATATTTTAAACCGGCTATAACAGGAAATGACTACCAAACATTTCTCGGGCAGCTATCCCCGAATTTATTGCCGATGGTGAAGCCAACAACTATTTCATGTGTTCCCTTGGTGTAATTGTTCAGTTTCGAAGTGGTGTAATCGTAGGCATAACCCACATTGAAGGTGTTGGAAACATTCAGCCCGATCATGGCAGCAACACCATCATTGTGGCGGTAACCTGCTCCCACCCAGATCAGGTCGCGGTACTGGAGTTTGGCGTTCATCTCCACCTGTACCGGCGCGGGCTGCACATATTTCACCATCACTGATGGGATCAGGTTAAAGTCTTCGCCCACGAGGAAACGATAACCTGCAGTGGCAAAAAAGTGCGGTACATGTTTGCCTTCCGTTACTTTGACAATATTGTTGGAGAAATCAATTTTGGAAGGCACCAGTTGCTGCGCAGAAATGCCGATGAAATAATCAGGTGAGTAGAGATAGAGCCCGGCGTTCATATCGAAGCGCAGGTTATTTACCAAACCACTGCTGTATACCGCCGGATCAACCGGGGTACTGAATTGCAGCTTGTCGCCATTGATACTGATATTGGAAATGCCTAACCCAATGCCGGCAGCGAGGTTTGTTTTCGGTGATAGTCCAACATGATACGCATAAGTGCCAAAGGCGGAGAAATTGTTCAGCGGACCCGTACGATCGTTGATCACCTGTAACCCGATGCCATGGTGCGGTTTGGAGGCACTGTACTCTTCCCAGTAACTTTTACCGCGTGGGTTTTCGCCTGGCACACTGAAGGAGGTAGGCTGGGTTTTGTAATCAGATTTACCAATCGGCCCCTGTATGGTGAGGTACGTAGTCACCGGCGCATCCTGGATACCTACCCACTGCAGGCGGTGACTGGCCTTGATATCCACGTAATTTTCAATCCCGGTCAGCGCGGGGTTTACGATGTATTGGTTGAGAATGTACTGAGTATAATGTGGCTTCTGCTGTGCAAATACAACAGCAGACAGCAGCATCATCATTCCCAGGCTTAAGTGTTTTTTCATCGGTTGCAACATTTCAAGACCCACAATTAATTTTTCAGCACCCTGAATTCCGTGCGGCGGTTCTGCTGCCTGCCTTCCGGGTTATCAGAGCCATCGCTGTTGGTATTTTCTGCCACCGGCGATGTTTCGCCATAGCCTTTGGCCACCAGGCGACTCCGGTCGATGCCTTTGCTCACCAGGTATTCCACCACGGAATTGGCGCGGGCATCAGATAATTTAAGGTTATAGGCATCGGCCCCTTTACTATCGGTATGGGCACCCAGTTCGATGGTCATGTTAGGATTGTCATTCAGCAACGATACCAGTTTATCCAGTTCCGGGAAAGAGGCTTCCTGCAGCGTGGCCTTGTTGTAATCGTAATACACATTTTCTACCCTTACCGCTTCCGTGGTGATCGGGTTCAGGCACAAAACAGGATTGCTGAACATCACCGATTCTGCATCTGCAGGCACCATGGTTTGAATGCTGTTTTTATAATAACCACTGTTGCTGGCCGTAGCCTTCAGCGGTACAAACTCAGGCAGGGTGTATGCATACTTTCCGGCCGCATCCGTTGTGAGCTGGGCAATCGCCTT
>SDZZ01000654.1 GCA_004173255.1 Chitinophagaceae bacterium
ATTTCCGGTCCGGCATGTTTTTGATACCTGACAGGCACATGGGATCCTGCATTGCCGCCGGAGCTCAGCATTTATTTTGATCAACAAATTGAATTTTTCGTGAGACCAGCCGCCAAACAATTAAAGAAAACCCCGACAGGCATCACCGGCCTGGACGAAATCACCCTCGGCGGACTGCCGACCGGCCGCCCCACCCTTGTTTGCGGTTATGCCGGCTGTGGTAAAACATTATTCGGACTTGAATTCCTGGTGCGTGGTGCGCAGGAATTCGATGAGCCTGGTGTGCTCATCGCGTTTGAGGAAAAACCGGAGGAGATCGCTACCAATGTAGCTTCACTCGGCTTCGACCTGCCCAAACTGCAGAAACAAAAAAAGATCCGCATCGATTATATCCATATTGACCGTACGGAAATCGAGGAAACCGGTGAGTATGACCTGGAAGGTTTGTTTATCCGCCTCAACCACGCAATCGATAGCATCGGTGCAAAAAGGGTAGTCCTCGATACAATCGAAAACCTGTTTGCCGGGCTTGACAATGTGGGCATATTGCGGGCAGAACTGCGCAGGCTGTTTACTTTCCTGAAAGATAAAGGAGTGACCGCCGTCATCACCGGCGAACGTGGTGAAAAAACGCTGACCCGCCAGGGGCTGGAAGAATATGTGTCGGACTGTGTGATCCTGCTCGATAACCGGGTCATTGACCAGATTACCACCCGTCGTCTGCGGGTGGTGAAATACCGTGGCACCGTGCACGGCACCAATGAGTATCCGTTCCTCATAGATGAAGATGGAATTTCAGTGCTGCCTGTTACCTCACTTACACTCGACAAACCCGTTTCAACGCAGGTGGTTTCGAGTGGCATTGCACCGCTCGATGACATGTTAAGCCTTGGTGGTTTTTATCATGGCAGCAGTATCCTGGTGTCGGGGACCGCGGGTACTGGTAAAACAAGTGTGGCAGTCAGTTTCGCCAATGCGGCCTGCGAGCGTGGTGAAAAGTGCCTGTTCTTTGCGTTTGAAGAATCGCCGCACCAGATCGTGCGCAATATGCATTCAATAGGAATAGACCTGCAGCAACACATCGATAAAGGGACCTTACGGTTTTTCGCATCAAGGCCTACCTTACACGGGTTGGAGATGCACCTGGTAGCCATCCATAAGGCCATCCGCAAGTTCAAACCAAAAGTGGTGGTTCTTGACCCCATCACCAACCTTATAACCGTTGGTTCAGTAAGTGATGTAAAGTCAATGCTGGTCAGGCTCATCGACTTCCTGCAGGCTGAACAGGTGACCGTAATGTTTACGGCACTGTCACTGAATACAATTGTGAATGAGCAGACAGATGAAGGTGTTTCATCGCTGGTGGATGCATGGCTCCTGATCCGCGACATCGAAATGAATGGTGAACGCAACCGCGGCCTGTATGTGATCAAGTCGCGCGGCATGAAACACTCCAACCAGGTCCGTGAATTTGTGATGACGGACAACGGGCTCGACCTCATTGAAGTATATGTTGGCTCCGATGGTGTACTGACCGGCTCCGCAAGGGAAGAACATGAAGTTGCCGAAGAAACCGGTGCACTGCTTCATAGCAATGCCCTCAGCCGGAAAGACCGTGAACTTTTACGCAAAAAGAAATTACTCGAAACCCGCATTGAAAACCTTCGCACGGAATTTGAGTCCACTGAAGAGGAACTCAACCGGGTGTATGTGGAGGAGGAAATCAAAAAAGAAGCGGCAGATGCCAGGCGCAAAAAGCTGACGGCGATGCGAAAGTCCCAATCCGAGCTCAAAGCCAAAACAAAAACCCCCTCCAAAAAGAAATCGAATGGCCGTTAAAAAGAAGTATGAGCTGCGTTTGTATGTGGCCGGAAAAACACCAAAGTCTGTCCTTGCATTAAGTAACCTGAAGAAACTTTGCGAAGAACACCTGGAGGGACAATA
>SDZZ01000655.1 GCA_004173255.1 Chitinophagaceae bacterium
GCTTTTGTGACTAACGCAATCAGCCGCGAAGTACAGGAAGGCCGCTTCAACCAGGGGCCGATCCTCGGTGCACTCGTGTACATGCCTATCTTCCCTGCCTACAAGGAAGATGGTACGCTTGCAACGGCCGATCAGGGTGCCGGTGCACAGACCGACGGTTACGGATATTCCTTCCAGGGAATTGAAAACCCGGTTGCACTTGCCGAGCGTGTAAAAATCATGCGTAACGGAACCCGCTCTACTTTTAATGCTGCTGCTACCTATGAAGTGTTTAAAAATTTCTTCGCTAAAGTAAATGCGGGTGGGTTCAATTATAACGAGAAATACGAATACTATTTCCCAACCAACCTGAGCAATGGTATCAATGCCCCGGGCTCGTCGCAGTCGGTACTGGCGGCAAACTCGTCGGCCATGACCACCAATATCCAGGACATCCTTGGCGAGTTTACCCTGAACTATAAAAAAGAAATCGGGAAAGGAAACCTCGATCTTCTCGGTGGTTATTCTGCCCAGAAAACAAAAGTCGACGTGCTTGCCGTTAACGCAAAGAACTTTAACAATGACCTGGTGGAAGAAATCACTGCCGGTGGATCGGTACCGGGTGACTTCAGCCGCCTGGGTACTACCGGTAAATCGACTACCACACTCGTCTCGTTGTTTGGTCGCGCCATTTACAATTGGGATTCGAAGTACTACCTGATGGGATCTTTCCGTCGGGATGCCTCTTCCCGTTTTGGTCCGCAAAACCGCTGGGGTAATTTCGGATCGGCTTCCATCGGATGGAACCTCTCTAACGAGTCGTTCTACAACAACTGGCTGGGCGCAGGATCCACCCTCAAACTCAGGGCCAGCTGGGGTCTTACCGGCAACAACAATTTTGGCAACTACCGTTACCAGCAGAACCTGTCCGGAATCGGCGGTACAATCATTGGCAACAATGTGGGTAACGCTACCTGGCCGGGTGGTATTGCAGATGAAAAGCTGGGTTGGGAATCGACCAGCCAGTACAACTTTGGCCTCGATGTAACACTGTTTAAAAACCGCGTTTCTGCGATCGTTAACTATTATGTCAGTAAGTCGTACAACCTGCTATATAACGAAAACATCTCTGCACTCACCGGCAGCACCACCATCGGTACCAACCTGCGTAATTCTGACCTGCGAAATAAAGGGCTCGACTTCCAGGTGGATGGCCGCGTGATCCAGGGAAAAGATTTCAACTTCAATGTAAGCGGCAATATCAACTTCAACACCAATAAGGTGGTAAGCCTCGGAGGAGCCAGTGAGATCCAGATTAATGGTGCTGAACGTTCTTATATCACACACGTAACACGTGAGGGTTCACCTGTGGGTTCATTCTATGGTCTGCGCGTAGCGGGCATGGTCCGTGAGTCGGATATGTCCAGGGTAAGCGCCGACCAGGCGATCTACAAAGCCAACGGAAATAAATTTCCGGCTGGTTATAAAGTACAGGGCTTCCCGATTTCTACTTACTCGACCACTCCATTGAATCCGGGTGACCTCTATTTCGTCGATAAAAACGGTGATGGGATCATTACGGATGCAGACAAGGATGTGATCGGTAATCCATACCCTGATTTCACCTATGGATTTAACCTGAATGCGAGTTACAAAATTGTTGACCTGAGTGTTTCCTTCAACGGATCGCAGGGTAATGATGTAATCGACGGGCAGGATTATTATATCCGCAACATGGAAGGATCGGGCAACCAGTACTCGGTGGTGAATAACCGCTACCGCAACGAAGCGAATCCGGGTAATGGCCATGAATACCGCGCGAGCCGCGGTGGGAGCCAGAGTAACAGCACCCGTTTGTCGGACTACTACATCCAGGACGGTTCCTTCTTCCGCTGCACCAATATTTCCCTTGGGGTAAACCTGGGTTCCATGCCGCTTGTGAAAAGGGTAGGAG
>SDZZ01000168.1 GCA_004173255.1 Chitinophagaceae bacterium
GGATTTCCGGTAATGGTTTTAACAGCAGTTTTATCCACCTGTTGCCAGGGATTCCACTGACTGTAAAAATTCAGGTCAGCCACATGATCCATCACCAGGGCAACCGGCTTTTCAATCACGATTGACTTTTCAATGTTGAACGTTTTTGGCATCCATGCGGCGCCGACCAGCAGGCCGATGATGAGGGCGGCAAAAATGTAAAGGATGATGATCATGGCTGTTCGGTTTGGAGGGTTAAGATAGTCAATTACGGACACAAAAAAAGGAGGCACCGCCTCCTTTCAGTTATATGTATCTGCTGCAGATTACTCTGCTTCGGCAACTACTTCCTTTACTTCAGGGATCATCCGTTTCATCATGCCTTCAATACCGGCCTTCAGTGTAATCATCGAAGACGGGCAGCCACTGCAGCTTCCCTGCATGGCGAGGTTGACTGTTCCTGCATCATAACTCCGGAACTGGATTGCACCACCATCCATTTCAACGGCTGGGCGAACGTAATTATCGAGTAATTCCTTGATTCTTTTTACCACATCGTCATCGTCGGCCGCAACCTCGTTGCTGCTTATCGGCTTGATCGATGCCACTTCTTCTTCATTTACCACAGACTTGCCTTCTTCGAGATAATCCTTGAGGAACTGGCGGATCGAGGGAATCACATCGGTCCACTCCGATTCGTTGGTTTTCGTCAGCGTAACAAAATTACTGGCGATGAAGACTGCCTTGATAAAGGGAAAACCAAACAACTCGGTTGCAAGCGGTGAAGGTTTCGCCGTTTCCACATCGGGAAAATCGATGCTTTTACCGGGATACAGGAGCTTGTTTGCCACAAACTTCATGGTTTCCGGGTTGGGGGTCATCTCGGTATAGATGCTGATGATAGGATTTCCGGTCTTGATCATAACTCTCGGGATTTGATAGACAAAAGTAACAATAAAAATACGGGGAAGTTCAGTTTTGGGGCGGAATTAGGCCTGCCGGTCCGTTTGCAGACGTTTCCACAGGGAAACCAGGAAGGTTTGCTCCGGATGCCCTGATAAGCGCACCAATTTTCAGGCCATCCGCCGGATCTTACTCCCTGAAGCGGCCCGTTTTTTTAAGAAAACGGATCAGGACGTAGATCAGCAGGAGGATACCGAGGATTATGCCGATGAGCAGGTTGCGCCGGTCCGTATCGAAGCCCGTCAGTTCCGGATAGTTCAGGAGCAACAGGAGGGTAATGCCGATCAGCCAGATAAACTGGGTGGTGTGTTCTTTCAGGATCCAGCGTTTCCAGTTGAAGCCCATGCTCGCAAAGGTTTTTCCGATGCCACGCAGGTCAGGGATCCAGCGGTTCACCTTTTTACAGTAAGCGTCGAAACCCGGACCGAATTTGCCGCGCAGGAAGTTTTCTTCTGCCAGCACGATTGCCTGGTAAATAAAAAGGAAAACCGGCATCATGATTCCGACATAAAACAGCGAGTTGGCCAGGATTCCCACTCCAAGGAGCATCAGGATATTGCCGACATACAGCGGGTTGCGCGCGTGTGTGAAGATACCTTCGGTAACCAGGCCTTCGGCGTAGGGTTTACCTTCCTTACCCCCGCGGACGATGTAGGCGAGACCGATCGTGAGTCCACGGATCAGCTGGCCCAGTACAGTGATCAGCAATCCGAGTGTGATTGGCCAGATATAATAATGTTCGCCCAGTTTTTCTTTGGGAAATAAAGGCCATGATGGGATAAAGAGCGCCGCATAGAACAGGATAAAAATCCAGTTACGGTATTTGAAAAAGAAGTTGCCGATTGCTACCATGGGGATATATTTTGAGTCACGCCGCCTTATTTTTTTATGGCGATCAGGCCGGCGAAATTATACCATTTGAAGAACACTTCGCAATGGTCGAATCCCCTGTCACGCAGCAGGGAGATGTCTTCACTCAGTTTGTAGGGGATCAGGACATTTTCGAGCGCTTCCCTCTTCTGCGAAATTTCGAGTTCGCTGTAATGATTACGCCTTTTATAGTTGTAGTAGTGTTTGATGAAGTCGCGGTTAAAGGTGCTTTCCTCTGCCAGGATTTTTTCGATGAGGATCAGCGCACCGCCCGGATTCAGTCCTTCATAAATATCGCGGATCAGTTTTTCCCGGTATATAGGTCGCACGAACTGCAGCGTAAGGCAAAGGACCACCACGGAGGCATTGTTGATTTTTACTCCCTGTCCCAGGTCGGCCAGCCGGAGGTCATAATCGCGGGTAAACCCGATCTCCTGGAATTTTGCATTACACTTGTCCAGCATTTCCTGGGAGTCATCGATCCCTACAAAACGGACCGAAGGGTTAACCATCGTATCCATGCCGATCATGGTGGTACCGGTGGAACAGCCGAGATCATATATATCGGTTCCTTCTTTGGCGTGGTCGGCGGCCAGTTCGGCCATCATCCGCTGCATTTCACCATAGAACGGAACAGAGCGGCTTACCATGTCATCGAAGACCTTGGCAACGTTTGCCCCGAACTTGAAATCACTGGCCTTTTCTATTTCCCCTTTGAAAACTTCATCTTTGTCCATAAGTATTGAATAAACGGATACAAAATAACGCATTTAATTTCCATGAAGAAAATATATCATCTTGCCGCTTGCAGTACCTGCCAGGCTATTATCAGGGCCAATGACCTGGCCACAAAAGGGTTTGAGTTTCAGAATATCCGCGACCAGAAAATAACGCCCGCACAGCTGGATGAGATGAAAAAGATGAGCGGATCCTATGAATCGCTGTTCAGCCGTCGTGCGCTGAAGTACAAGGAAATGGGCCTGAAAGATAAAAATCTTGGTGAAAAAGATTACCGGGACCTGATCCTGCAGGAGGATACTTTTCTTAAGCGCCCCGTAATTATTAATGGGCGACAGATTTTTATTGGCAGCGAAAAGAAAAACCTGGAAGCATTAAAGTCGGCCCTGTAAAAAAAACAGGACGTGTTGAAGCCGGCCCTTTAAAGAAAGCAGGACGTGTTGAAGTCGGCCCTTTACAGAAAACAGGACGTATTGAGATCGGAACTTCAAAGAAAAAGCACGTATTAAGATCGGCCCTTTAACAGACAGGAAGCATCGAAATCAGCCCTGGAAGAAAGAACCGGTCAGTGACCCGCGACAGCATCTCCTCCCGGCTGTACCACGCCTTCAATAAGCTTTGCCAGTTCCGGGTCTTCTTTTTTCTCGCGCGACAGCACATTCCTTGTAATGATCACGCTGATGAGCATGCATACAGCGCCTACCAGGAAATGCACACCTGGAAAATGGATGGGCGCATCAGCACTGGTAAAATATTTGAAAAGGTTGTTCATTACCAATGGGCCAATGATGGTGGTAAGGCTCATGAGGCTGGTGAGTGCACCCTGCATTTCACCCTGTTCGTTGCTGGGTACATGCCCGGCCAGTACTGCCTGCAGCGATGGTCCGCAGATACCGCCGAGACAGTAAGGGATCAGGAACAAAAACATCATCCAGGTAGTACTTGCGAAGGCAAACAGTGTAAGACCGATGGTGTACAGGATAAGCCCCAGGTAGATACTTTTTTCATTCCCCAGCTTCGGGTTCACCACACGTGTAAGACCGGCCTGTACCAGGCCTACAAGCAAACCGACAACCGCCAGTGAAATACCTACCAGTGCTTCACTCCATCCAAAACGGTACATCACGAAAAAGCTCCAGTTTCCCTGCACTGCCTGGGCTCCAAGGTAAATCAGGAAGAAGGCTACGGCCAGCCCTGCGATGGTGGGATGGCTTTGGAGGAACTTCAATGAGCCAAAAGGGTTTGCGCGTTTCCAGGAGAAGGGCCTGCGGTTTTCTACCGGAAGGGATTCGGGCAGCATGAAGTATCCGTATATGCAATTGAGTAAACAGAGACAAGCCGCCGCATAAAAGGGAGCACGGATGCCCAGTCCCGCAAGAAGCCCGCCCAGTGCGGGTCCTATAACAAAGCCCAGACCAAACGCCGCGCCGATCATACCAAAGTTCTTTGCCCTGTTTTCCGGCGTGCTTACATCGGCAATGTAGGCCGATGCGGTAGTGAAGCTGGCACCGGTGATGCCGGCAATGATCCGGCCCACAAAGAGCCATCCATAGGTGGGTGCCAGTGCAAGGAACAGGTAGTCGATACCAAAGCCCAGCAGGGAAATCAGCAGGATGGGCCGGCGGCCATACTTATCACTCAGATTTCCGACAAGCGGTGCACATATGAATTGGGTAACCGCATAGGCGGATAATAACCAGGCACCTGATGCAGATGCTTCGTTGACAGGTATATTTTTTAACTGGCCGATCAGGTCGGGCATTACAGGAATAATAAGGCCCCACCCCATTACGTCGATCAGGAGTGTGATAAATATGAAGCCTATGGCCGCTTTTCTGTCTTTAATCATAAAATAAGCATGGAATGGTCCGCAAAGTATCAGAAAAAACAGCACGAGACCTGCGGAATCCGGTAAACAGGCATGTTTTTGGACTGGAAAGATATTAACAAAGAATCAGCATATGATCCATCGTTGCCTTTTATCTTTGCCCACTTATTTGATGTTTTACCTTTAAAAACAAACACCAGTTATCTGTTTTTTTCACTAAAAATGTTTCATTATGAAAAGAATTTTCCTGCCAGTCCTGTCCGCTGTATTTCTTTTTTCCTGTGTAAGCACGAAAAAATACAAGAAGTCACAGGCGGAAACAGCGGCTATCCAGGCACAGTACACCACTGCCCAGTCTTCACTGACCGATTGTAACACCGCCAAAGACGAACTTACCCGTCAGAAGTCCGCGCTTGAAAACGACATCGCGAATCTTAATAAACAAATGGACCTGCTGAAGCAGAATAATACTTCAGCGTTGAAACAACTGGAAGACCTTTCCGTCATCACGGGTGCTCAGGCTGAAAGCATTAAGAAGTCAATGGAAAATATTGGTGCAAAGGATTCTTACATCCAGACCCTGCAGCAGCAGATGGCTCGTAAAGATTCTTTGAACATGGCGCTGGTGATGAACCTGAAAGGTGCTGTGGGTAACATGAACGACCAGGATATCAACATCAAGGTTGATAAGGGCGTTGTGTATATCGATATCTCTGACAAACTCCTGTTTAAAACGGCAAAGTTTGATGTAACCCCGGAAGCAAATACTGTGCTGGGTAAGGTTGCAGCTGTGCTGAAGAACCAGCCCGATATTGAATTTATGGTGGAAGGCCATACCGATAACGTGGAATACAAAGGTGGTGGTTATGTGCTTGACAACTGGGATCTCAGTGTTAAACGTGCCACGTCTGTTGTACGCATCCTGCAGAAAAAATATGGCCTGGAACCGTCCAAGATGTCTGCTGCCGGTCGCGGGGAGTACAAACCGATTGAAGACAACTCAACCAAGGAAGGCCGTGCTGCCAACCGCCGCACAAGGATCGTGATCCTGCCACAGCTCGACCAGTTCTTCAAACTGCTTGAGCCAAACAAAGGATAATTTATTTTCCCGATAAAAAAAAGCCGCTCCGACTGTAATGTTGGAGCGGCTTTTTTGCACCCGACACAACCTGCCGTTAGCGGGTGGCCAGTTCTTCAAACACGCCTGTTTCTTTATTTTTCCTTACGTTGTCGCCATTAAAATATCGTCCGTTCATGGCCACATATACACCGGAGGGGAGGGTTTGCACAAAAGCCAGTGCGCCGCCCAGGTTGAACAGTCCGTCGGAGCTGCCGAATTTAATCGGGATCATGGCGCCGGTGAGTACGATAGTCTTCCCTTTTACTTTTTCTGCAAGCACCCTGGCCGTATCGGACATGGTATCCGTACCGTGGGTAATGACAATGCGATCTTCTTCGCATTGCAGGCACTGGTGAACGATCAGTTCGCGGTCCTCATCGGTCATTTCGAGGCTGTCGATCATCATCAGGGTCCTGATTTCCACATCTACCCGGCATCGTCCTTTTTCAAGCAGTTCATGCATATGTGTGTCTTTGAAAAAAAGCTCACCGTTCAGTTCGTTGTATTCCTTGTCGAACGTGCCACCTGTTATAAAAACCCTGATCGCCATAATAACCTGTTTGACGGTGCAAGATAGTCAATCTGTAAAATCAGTTGGCTGGCTTCATTGTTTTGAGGCGGGCTTCTTCCAGGTCAAGTTCGCGTTCCCGTTCACGGATCAGTTCCTCTGCAAATTCGCCGGTAGCCCTTGCCCTGTTCAGTTCCTGCCGGCGAACGTCGACTACTTCTTCCAGCATTTTTCGATATAGCGGAAGGTAAAACGTGGATGTTTCCCCGGTTGCCACGTCATTTTCCAGGCGTTTTTTCGTGACTTCAATCATACGTTCGTAGCGGTCACGCACGCGTTTATAGGTTTCAATGCTTTTGACCTGCTCGCTGTAATTGGTATCCATGAAGGAGAGTACCGTTTCAGCCAGCTGGACGCGCAGCAGGAGTGACTGCGTTTCCACCGAATCCTTTTCTTTTTCCTCGATCCTGAGCGCGCGGATCAATGGCCGCAGGCTCAATCCCTGCAACACAAGGGTAACGATTATCACGACAAAAGTGATGAACAGGATCAGGTTGCGGTGGGGGAACTCCTTTCCATTGGTGAGCAGCAATGGTACAGCCAATGCAGATGCCAGGGATACCACCCCACGCATTCCACTCCACGCCACCAGGAAGGTTGCCTTCCATCCCGGGTTCTGTTCTTTTTCGCGGATCGACTTCACCAGCAACCTGGGAAGGTAGGCACCGGGAAACACCCAGATAATCCGGATCAGGATGGTGACCAGGCTGATGATCACTGCGTACAGGATGGCTTCACTGACTGAATAGCCTCCCAGTCCGTCGATGATGATCGGCAGCTCCAGCCCGATCAGGATAAAGACAAATCCGTTGAGCAGGAAGATCAGTGTTGCCCATAGACTGAGCAGGTTGAGCCGCGACTCGTAACTGAAAAGCTGGTGCGAATGATAGGTAAGGAAAAGTCCGCCCGTTACCACAGACAAAACACCCGAGTAATGGAAATGCTCTGCTGTAACATACATGATGTACGGAGTGATGAGGGAAATACCTGCATCGATGGCCGGCGTGGTAGGCATGAATCGATGGATGGCAAACACTACGAGGGCGATGGCCAGCCCGATCGCAATACCCATCAGGGCTACCAGGAAAAATGTTTTGGTGGCGGTCAGCATTTCGAACTGCCCGGTGAGGACTGCGGCTACTGCAAACCGGAATACGATCAGGGAAGCGGCATCGTTGACCAGGCTTTCCCCTTCCAGGATCGTGACCACGCGCTTGGGTGCCTTCAACCCCTGCAACACGGAAGTGGCGGCCACCGCGTCGGGCGGCGATATGATACCGCCGAGCAGGAATCCGTAGGCAAGCGGGAAGTCGGGGATAATGGCATTCGACACCAGCGCAACTGCGGCCGATGTGAAGATGACCAGGCCAAACCCAAGCATGCTGATGGGCCGGCGGAAACGCCAGAAGTCTTTCCAGGATGTATTCCAGGCGGCTGCATACAGCAATGGTGGCAGGAAAATCAGGAACACCAGTTCCGGATCCAGACTGATGTTTGGTATGCCAGGGATGAGGCTGATGAGGATGCCGCCGATCACCAGGAAAATCGGATAGGGGATCTTGACTTTACTGCTCAGCATGGTGAGCATCGAGATGGTGAACAGAAGTGAGAGTATCAGCAAGAGATTGTCCTGGATCATAAGATTCAAGATAAGAAAATCCCGAAAAGGATAATTAATTTTAAGGCATGGATAAAGAGATCATCAAACATTATACAAACGGCGAACTGACAATTGTGTGGAAGCCTTCGCTGTGTATCCATTCGAAGAATTGCTGGAACGCGGTTACGGGAATGCCACAGGTTTTTGATCCGAGGAAACGCCCGTGGATCAGCATGGAAAACGGACCCCACGACCGGGGAAAAAGCCAGTATTACAAACGGGCAGGACGAAGCGGCTTCCGGCATATTGATCAGGGTGTTGCCAAATGGTCCGCTCATTGTGCAGGGCCATTGCGATGTGGTGGATGCCAACGGCAATTCCGTCAAGAAAACAGACAATACCGCTTTCTGCCGCTGCGGGTTTTCGTCCAATAAACCGTATTGCGACGGAAGCCACGCCAGTAAAGGGTTTGTAGGGTAAGGTAAAATGCGAAGGATTCCTTCGGGGCGACCGGTAACGATCGTGAAACGATCAGAGTGCCGGCACCACCGCTCCCTTTTTTGAGAACTCCAGGCAGATTTTTTCCAGGTCGGCAGCAATACCGGCAATGAAGAGGAACTGGTCCACGATCGGTTTGAATTCCGACAGGCTGGTCCTTGTTTCCGTGTCGATCAGTCCCTGCTGCAATTCGAGTTTCCTTTTATTCACCAGGTCTTTCACCCGCGCATTCAGCAATAACGGTTCGGTGTCGGCCGCTTCGCCGTCCGGCGGCAGGCGGTTGATCATGCCAATTGCATTATCGAGGTCTTCCATAATTGCATCTATTACCTGGTTAAATTCCTCCGAATGGTATTTGGCAGCAAGTGATGCGGAAAAATGGGAGAGTGAGGCGATATGTGAATTCAGCATATGCACCATCACAACGAACTGGTGCATGGGTCGTGCATTTTTTTGTTTACTCCTGGGCTCCGACAGCATGCGCGAGAACGCCTCGGACAGGTTGCCCAGTGCCACAAATGCATTCTTCCGGCTGAGTTTGTAGTCGAGTTGTGTAACGGGTCGCCCGGCAAAATTCTCTGCCACATTTTTGAAATAGGCGAGGCTGGCAGTTAACGACTCGGACATATAGGCCGGGATCTGTTTGTGTTCCCATGCCGGAAGCAGCAGGAAGCTGGTGGCAAAGGCAATGACGGACCCGATGGTGGTATCGACCAGCCGGTCGATGATTACCTTATCATAGTCCTGGTTACCCAGCAGGTAAAACATAATAAATACATAGGGTGTCATCAGCACAACGCTCACGAGGTAACGTGTACGCAGCAGGCTGTAGGCACCGGTCATCATCACCAGCATGATGATAAAAAGGGCGGTGCGGTCGCGGATAAAAAACAGGATCCCGAAGCCAAGCAGGGCGCCGCCGATGGTGCCGATGGTGCGTTGGTAGTTGCGGCTTCGGCTTACACTGTAGGCCGGTTTCAGGATGACCACAATCGTGAGCAGGATCCAGTAACTGTGTCCGAGCACAAACATATGCGACAACACAAAGCCCGCCAGCATGGCGATGCTCAGCCGCAGGGCGTGACGAAAAGTACCGGATGTGAAGGTCAGGTTATCAAAAAAATGTTTGGGGTCGAGGTCGGTCCGTGAAACAAACTGATCGTAGTCCAGCGCGGGCGCATCGGGCTTCACCTGCACATCGCGGTTTTTTGTATAGTTATGCAGGGTATACAGCCGGCGGGTAATGTCTTCGAGTGACTGAACAATTTTTTTCAGCGAGATCAGTCCTTCAAACGTGGAAGGCGAACGTTGTGCATCGGAGAATTGCGTGAACTCTTTCTGCAACAGGCTGAGCGATCGCTGCAGCTGGTCCGGTTGCCTTGATCCTTCACCACTCTGCACCGCCAGGGCATTGATCTCCAGTTCGGCCGCCAGCTGGTCGATATAGAGGCGGAATTTTTCGAGGATACCCGAATCGTCGAACAACTTATGGAGGGCCTCGTACGAGTGGAACGAGGTAGTAGTGCGTTCGAACAGGTCGATGCTTTCGGTAAAAATCATCAGCAGCGTGCGGCCTGTCTGCTGTGATTCCTTTACGATGTTGCGGCTTTTAAACAGCAGTTCACGGACAAGCAATTGTTTGTGCTGCACCTGCGACTGCTTCTCCATCATGTCGAGGTACACCTGTTCGAAGTCTGCGTTTTTATCATAAAAGGAACCACGGGTCCGCAGGTAGTCTGCAATTGAAAACATACTGTCACCCAGCGCCTGCTGGATCAGCCGGTACGGCCGGAAATTATAAAGTGCGAGGCTGAACAGGGTATACCAGGTACCACCGGCTGCCACATAAAATGCACTCTGCAGGATGCCCCAGCCGGTATGCACCTTGTACAGGCTCAGTACCATAATCAGCAAGGCCGCCACGCCGATGCTGTTCATCCTTGGACCATAAACCCCGATCATGCTGAATAAAAAGCATAACACCGGCACCATGATGCCAAGTGCCACCGGGTAAGGAACCAGCAGGGCGGTCAGCAGGGCCACCACACAGTTGATTACAATTGTGGCAATCATCCCGTTGCGCCGCGCGAGGGCCGGACCGGGAATATCGGAAACGCTGGTGCACATGGCACCCAGCGCTACCACCAGGCCTATATCGAGGTGGCCAAAATAGTTGAGCACGACCGCAGGGAGCGTAACGCCGATGGTGATGCGCAGCCCTTCTGCGAAATAATAACTGTTGACGAAACTTTTATATTCCCTTATATAATCCATGCATTGGCAAAGTTAGCCGGCATAGCCATTCAAACGGGATGCCGTTCACCCGCCCCTCTTGGTTTTATGCGGTGCTCCCGATAACTTTAGGTGATATATTATTATATGAAAAAAATCCTCCTGCCTTTCGGGGCCTTAGCGATGATCGCGTCAGCTTGCAGCAACAATGACAAAAAAGCAACGGCTGTTGATGATGGTGCTGCGGCTATGAGCGCCGATTCGCTGTCGAAAAATATAGGGATACTGGCATCGGACGATTTTATGGGTCGCAAACCATTTACCGAAGGTGAAACCAGGACTGTTGAATACCTGAAGGAAAAATATATCGGGGCCGGACTGGAACCGGGTAATGGGGGAAGCTATATCCAGGAAGTACCGATGGTAAGCATCAGCACCAAAGCCGCACCGGCCATGAAGGTAAGTTCACCGACGGGCGATTTTTCGCTGAAAGGGTTCGACGACTATGTGATCTGGACCGATCGTACTGAGGCAGAGCAGAAGCTGGATGCAGCCGATCTGGTCTATGCCGGTTATGGGGTGGTGGCGCCGGAATATAACTGGAATGATTATGCCGGTCTTGATGTGAAAGGCAAAGTGGTGCTGGTACGCGTGAATGATCCGGGCTTCCATTCGAAGACCGCTTCGTTATTTAAGGGCGATACCATGACCTACTATGGCCGGTGGACCTACAAGTTCGAAGAAGCCGCCCGCCAGGGCGCACGCGGTTGCCTGATCATCCACGACGAGGCGGGATCAAGTTACCCGTTTTCGGTTGTACAGAATAACTGGAACGGCACCAGGCTGCGACTGGATAACCGGGGCAAAACAGAAGCACTGTGCGATGTGATCGGTTGGTTGACCACGCCTGCAGCCAATAAACTGCTGGCCGCCGCTGGCAAGGATTCCACACTGCTGGCGATGTCTGATAAGGCAGGGTTCAAAGGCGAATCGCTTGGATTGAAACTGACCACTACCATTGATGTCAGCACCGTATATAAAAAGTCAACCAATGTGATCGGCAGGATCACTGGTTCGAAACATCCTGATGAGGTAATCATTTACACCGCACACTGGGACCACCTTGGCATCGGTAAACCGGATGAAACGGGCGACAGCATTTACAACGGGGCACTGGATAATGCCAGCGGTACGGCGGGGTTGCTGGAGCTGGCACGGGCTTTCAAAAAATCGTCCTACCCTCCGGAGCGGACCATCGTGTTCCTGGCCGTTACAGCCGAGGAGCAAGGCCTCTGGGGTTCGGCATACTACGCACAGAACCCGGTTTACCCCCTCGACAAGACCCTTGCTGATATTAATATGGACGGGCTGCCCTGGTACGGAAAAACAAAAGACATCATCGTAATCGGTCGCGGTCAGAATGACCTGGAAGACTACCTGAAGGAGGCAGCGGCTTCCGAGGGTCGGGTTGTTGCGTTTGAAGCTAAACCACAGGCTGGTTTTTATTACCGGTCCGACCACTTCAATTTTGCCAAAGTGGGAGTGCCGGCGATTTTCACCAGTGCAGGTACGGAAGTGATCGATGGAGCCGACGGTGCTGGCAAGGCAGCCGAAGAAGAATACAACGAAAAACATTATCACCGGCCTTCTGACCAGTACAATCCGGCAGCCTGGAAACTGGATGGTGCCCTGTCGGACCTCACCCTCTTTTATAAAATAGGGAGGAAGCTGGATGCCGCCACGACCTTCCCCGGCTGGAAAACCGGTTCCGAGTTCAAGGCTATACGGGAAAAGAAATAACGTGGATGAAAGGACAGGCCGGGAGGAAATGCCGCCTGAAAAGACAAAGCAGCAGCAAATGGTCGCGGCAGCAGTTAAAAAGAGCGCCCGGCCATTTTTTTATGCAATAATTTCAAACGTTTGCAAAATGATTAGTGGCTTGACTGTGATGCATTTATCACCAGACGAAGTTTAACCACCGTTTTTATTCAGGTGATTTTACCGGGATTGCGATAAAAAAACTAATAAAAAGTTAACATGGTATATTGAAAACCTTTACTTTAGCAAACCCTAAGGGGCAAAAAAAAAGGCCCTTCCGTAGAAACGGACTGACCTCTAACGATTGCTTGCCATATGAAAATTCTTCGAAGTAGATTTTGTGTCCCGTCTTAAGGGATTTGCAGGATTCTCTTCACTTACTTTGACCTCTGACGACTTGCCTGTTTCGATTGCTTGCCTATCTTTTTCTTGCCTGCTGCGCTGATACAATACAAATGTAGCGCAGCTATTTTCTCTCCACAAAACAACTTATTCGTACTTTCGGGACGCCAAACCGGTGTCACAATGGATCAAACCTTTACTGGTGGCTGATTCCATGAAAATTTTTGCATGATGTCCAACCGTTCCCAAGATATATTATTCCAATTAATAAAATCACTCGAAAAGGCGGAAAAGAGGCATTTTAAGCTGTACATCAAACGTAGTTCAGCAAAAGAAGACCTGAAAATTGTACGACTTTTCGATGCGTTGGACCACCAGGACACATATGACGAAAAAGTCTTATTGAAAAGATTGCCTGGTACGGAGAAACGTCAGCTTTACAATTTAAAAACCCACCTGTACGGTGAAATCCTCGCGAGTCTTCGTTTGCTGAAGAGTGCTGACAGCATCGACCTGCAGTTGAATGAGCAGTTTGACTACGCCCATATCCTGTATAAAAAAGGACTGTTCCTGCAGAGTGTCAAGATCCTGGAAAAGGCGAAGGAGATTGCCCGGTCCAACCAGAAACTATATTTCCTTGCCCAGGTAATAGCCCTTGAAAAACGGATTGAGAACCTGCACATTACACGGAGTCTTCAAAGCCGGGCCGACAGCCTCGCCATTGAAGCGAATGATGTAAGCCGTCATATTGATATGGTATCGCGGCTGAGCAGCCTGTCGCTCCAGATCTTCAGCTGGTACACCCGGCACGGGCACGCGCGTAATGAAAAAGACGAAGAAGGCGTAAAGTCCTTTTTTTCCCAGAACCTTCCTGCCAATGTGCACCAGCTGACCGGATTTTATGAGCGGCTTTACCTGTACCAGTGTTACTGCTGGTTTGCGTTTATCCGCCAGGATTTTCTCCAGTATTACCGTTATGCGCAGAAGTGGGTGGATTTGTTTAATGCCGAGCCGCTGATGATCCGGGTGGAAACCAGCCACTATATCAAGGGCATGCATTACCTGCTCAACGCGCATTTTGACCTGCGCAACTTCAAGCGGTTTGACAAGGTGCTGAGGGATTTTGAACAGTTTGCCGAAACTGCCCGTGTGCGCGAGCATGATAACTTCCGCATACAGGCCTTTGTTTATATCAGTACTGCCAAGATCAACCAGCATTTTATGCTTGGCACTTTCAAGGAGGGACTGGAACTGGTTCCTGGCATTGAAGAAAAACTGGAAGAGAATGAAATTTTCCTGGATCCCCACCGGATCATGGTGCTGAATTATAAAATCGCCACCCTCTATTTCGGCAGTGGTGATTTCAGTACAAGCATCGACTACCTGCAGAAGATCATCCATGAAACCGGCGAACTGCGTACAGACCTCCAATGTTATGCACGGCTGCAGCACCTGCTTGCCCACTACGAATTAGGGAATTTTGATATAATCGAATCGCTCACAAAATCGGTGTACCGTTTTATGGCGAAAATGGAAAACCTGACGGTGATCGAGGAAGAGATGTTTAAGTTCCTTCGTCATTCGTTCCACCACGTGGCGCCCAGAAAACTGAAACCTGAACTGGAAAATTTCCTGCACAAAATCAAACACCTGGAAAAGAACCGTTTCGAAACAAGGTCCTTTGCGTACCTCGATATTATCTCCTGGGTGGAGAGTAAAGTTTACCAGAAACCAATGGGAAAAATTATTCACGAAAAGTACCTGGCAAGCAAACGGAAGGTCAAAAAATAACCGGTCCGGCGTAACTTGCACCCATGCAGGATTACTTATCAGGACTGAACGAGCGGCAGAAGGAAGCGGTGTTACATATCAATGGGCCACTCATGATTATCGCAGGTGCGGGCAGTGGTAAAACGAAAGTTTTAACTACCAGGATCACGCACCTGATGGCCACCGGTGTTGATTCATTCAACATCCTTGCACTTACATTTACCAACAAGGCTGCCAAGGAAATGAAGGAACGTGTGGAGCGGATCCTTGGAAATAATGAAGCGCGTAATCTTTACATAGGAACCTTCCACAGTGTGTTTGCGCGGATCCTTCGCAGCGAGGCGCCGAGAATCGGCTATCCTTCCAATTTTACTATCTACGACACCGATGATGCAAAGAGTGTGGTGAAAGCCGTGGTGAATGAGTTGCAGCTCGACGACAAACACTACAAACCCAACCAGGTTTATAACCGCATCTCATCCGCGAAGAACGCGCTGGTGGGGCCACTGGAATATGCAAACGATTATTCCCTGCAGCAGGAAGATATGCGGGCCAACCGTCCCGCGATGGCGCAGATCTATGAAGCATATGTAAAAAAATGTTTCCGCAACGGTGCAATGGACTTCGATGACCTGTTGCTCAAATTTTATGAGTTGCTGAAATCAGTGCCGGAAAGCCTGAGCAAGTACCAGCATAAATTCAAATACATCCTGATCGATGAGTACCAGGATACAAACCCCGCCCAGTATGAGATTATCAAGTTACTCGGGGCGATGCATGAAAATGTTTGCGTGGTGGGTGATGACGCACAAAGTATTTACTCATTCCGCGGGGCGACGATCCAGAATATACTGCAGTTCCAGAAAGATTACGATGAGGTGAAGGTGGTGAAACTGGAGCAGAATTACCGGAGCACCCAAAGTATTATCGAGGTTGCCAACGCAGTTATTGCCAAGAATAAAGGGCAAATTGAAAAACGACTTTTCACTGAGAATGATGAAGGTGAAAAGATCCGGCTGATCCGCACGTCATCAGATAATGATGAAGGCAAGTTTGTTGCCGACACCATCCAGGAACAAAAACTACGGAACCATTACAATAACAGGGACTTTGCAATTCTTTACCGTACTAATGCGCAGAGCCGCGCATTTGAGGAAAGCCTGAGGCGCATGGGAATTGCCTATACCATTTTCGGGGGTACCAGCTTCTACCAGCGCAAGGAAATCAAGGATATGGTGGCATACCTGCGACTGCTGGTTAATAAAAAAGATGAGGAAGCGCTGAAGCGGATCATTAATTTCCCTGCGCGCGGGATCGGCAAAACGACCGTTGACCGTGCCATCCTCGCTGCCAACGAAAATAATATCTCCATGTGGGAAGTGCTGGAGCAGGCCGATAAGTTCGGTTACCGCGCCGGTACGCTTGGAGCTATTGAAGACTTTGTGCTCATGATCCGTAGTTTTTCCAGTATGCTGGAAACCAAAAATGCGTACGAGGTCGCATTCCATGTGGGTAAACAAACCAATATTGTAAAGGAACTGTTCAATGATAAGAGCACGGAAGGGATCCAGCGTTATGAAAACATCCAGGAACTGCTGAACAGTATCAAGGAATGGACCGAAAGCCCCGACAACGAAGACGGTGAAGTGGTGGATAAAAGCCTGGGGTCTTACCTGCAGCAGATCACACTGCTGACCGATGCAGATAATAAGGATCCGAATGCCGACACGGTTAAACTGATGACCATCCACGCCGCCAAGGGCCTCGAATTCGATTGCGTGTTTGCTGCAGGGCTGGAGGAAATGCTTTTTCCCAATGCCATGTCGATCAATACCCGCGAGGAACTGGAAGAAGAAAGACGTTTATTTTACGTGGTGATCACGCGCGCGAGACATCGTCTGTGGATCACCTATGCAAATTCAAGGTATAAGTTTGGCTCGCTGGTACAGAATGAACCCAGTCGGTTTATCGAGGAACTTCCCGATGCCTACCTCGACCGCAGTTTTGCCGGTGCAGGCAGGACGCAGTCTGGCAGCGGCTTCGGCACATCTGCTTTTGAGCGAATGAATGGCGGGTGGAGCGCAGCAAAACAGGCGGAACGGAATTACGGTCCGCCCCCGGCAAAGAAAAGTGACACCCCCTCCTACCTGCCGCCCAAAACTTCCTACAACAAGGTGGTCGAACATAAACCGTCGGAAGATTTTGCGGCGAGCGACACCACCAACCTGAAAGAAGGCCAGAAAGTGGAGCACCAGAAGTTTGGTTTTGGACAGGTGGTGAAGATGGAAGGGGCGGCACATAATCCTATTGCAACGGTGAAATTTGACACCAACGGGGAAAAGAAGATCATGCTCAATTATGCGAAACTCCGGATTCTGGATTGAGTCAGCGTTTGCACTCATCCGCAGGCTTGCATAAATGCAGTGTGGGTGAAGTGAAGGACCGCGAAGAATTATGAC
>SDZZ01000656.1 GCA_004173255.1 Chitinophagaceae bacterium
TTGGTATATTGGCATGCGAATCCTACCAATTTGCCGTAATGTGATTTAAAAAGTCCATCGAACGCAGTTTCGTTCCCATTTTGGATATCCATAAACAACTGCAACAAACATTTATCTTTCTCTTGCATTAATATCAAATTTCCGCTTACCAACTGGCTTCATAACGATGACACCAAAACGGCAACTATACTCATTCAAATATAAAGTTAAGCATTATGCAAAAACTGGCTTAATCTTCTTTCAAGCTTGACAAATAATTCTACGGCACCATATCACAATACCTATTCCTACTAGTGCCAGCATAAAAGTTTATTTTCACCATTAGCCAGACGTAATGGATTTGGTTAATTTGCCATAGTCCTGAAATAATCAAAATCTACATAACCACCAGTTGTTTCTGTTGCATAGTTAAAAAGCCCGAAGCGATAGCCCATAAAATGCGGAAGCGTATAGGACATCCCTAGGGGATCACCCGCCGGTTTCCAGTTCTCCCCATCAAGGCTGTAATAGAAATGTCCCTTGTCGGCCCGCGATCCAAAATCACATGTTGCCTTGAAGTAAACCGTCTTCTGGAGCTGATCAACCTCCCCTACATGAACTTCTCCATGCTTTGCAGTAGCCACTACCACAGCTTTCCTACCTCCGTTATCCCTTACGCCTATCCAACCATACTCTTTTTGAAGCAACAACAGGCCGGCACGGTCTCCAGCTTTCATATTCGAGATGTCGACTGCGATAACTGCAGACGATTTTGGACCGAAGGTGCGCTGGGTCAGTAAATTACGGACCGAAAGAATATTCGTATCAACTCTGGATGTTTGAATGCGCAGAAATCCCGGACGTTGTCCGATAGACCAGTTTGCATTGTCCGGGTTGTGGTTCCATTGCCAAACCAGCGGCAACAAGGGATCCCCTTTTTTACGGTCGAATTCATCTGAAGCTACAATCCCGGGAATTGGTCCCTTACCCGCAGGAAGATCAAGCACCTCGGGAACTTTTCCTGCCTCACCCAGTACGGGCCAGCCATCCTGCCAGCTCACCGGGACCAGATATGGAATACGGCCGACAGCGCCATAGTCCCTGAACAGATAGGAAAACCATTTCCCATCAGGTGTATCGACCAGACCACCCTGTGCCACTCCTTTGTCCTGCAATGCTACCTTCCCTTCGTACGGACCATCGAGCCTGTCGGAACGATGAACGATTACCGTTCGCATCCCATTTTTCGGCCAGCTTATATTGAAAAGATAATATTTCCCCTTTATTTTAAACAGCTGGGAACCCTCTGCTGGAAGCCCGCCAGAATTGCCTGCTGGAAGCCCGGCATTTTCGACAAGCACCTTTGGCTTTGTACCCGGTCTGATTCCGGACAAATCGGTCTGCAGTTCCACCAAATGGATCTTTCCGCTGCCATAGATCATATATGCCCTTCCGTCATCTTCAAAAAAAAGCGTATGGTCATGCAATGAAGGTGCAAACGAAGTCATTTTCCAGGGGCCCTTCTCCACGTTTCCTGTGATGAAAATATAGGTCCTTCCTGTCGTTCCAGAGAAGGTGCTTAAATAGTAGATCCCTTTATGGTAGCGAAGACTACTTGCCCAGGATCCCCTTCCGTATTCTGATTTTCCCATGGAAAGCGTCTGTGCGTCTGCATCTCCCAGCACATCATATGCATAGCCAACAATTTCCCAATTGACCAGGTCCTTTGATTTCATAATGGGAACCCCAGGGTTCATGTGCATGGTTGTACTGCTCATATAATACACTTTTCCTACCCTAATAATGGACGGATCTGGCACATCGGCAAATATGATAGGATTGCCAGCTTTCTGCGCAAAGGCATCCATCCGCACCGTTATTAGACAAAATAGTACTAAGGAAAACGTTTTCAGGTTTTTCATTCAATTACAGCTAGCACAAAGTTTTAAATTATTCCTGTATGGCTAACGACTGCCCAAAGCAGCATGAAAAAGAACCTAACGTAAAATTACTGAAATAAAGCATCACCGCATCAGCGATTTGGATAAATTAGCAATAACTAACCTTCAACCATTAATCCCTATATGAACATCAAGACCATTATAAACCTGGGTACTATCTTCATATTGTCCACATTGACCCAGATCAGCTTTGCCGACCAGGTGATTGTCGGCTACCGGCATCTTGCGGATCCCGGCACATTGGTCTACAACGGTCGCGTTTACCTTTATGCTTCCAATGACGACGAGAACGCGGCGGAGAAAAACAGTGGCTACCAAATGAAATCGATCGTGTGCGTTTCAAGTAGCGACATGAAGAACTGGACGGACCACGGCATCGTGCTCCAAGCACCCCAGGATGTATCCTGGGCAGGCAGGACCTGGGCACCTTCGGTAGTTGCCAGGAACGGCAAGGTCTTCCTATACTTCGGAAATGGCGGCAATGGAATCGGCGTCGCTAGCTCAAACAGTCCAATAGGCCCTTTTAAGGACCCGATTGGAAAAAAGCTGGTGGAAATGCAGACCCCCGGTGTACTTCCGGCTCCAAATATGTGGCTGTTTGATCCCATGACTTTTATAGATGATGATGGGCAGGCCTATATGTATTTCGGAGGGAACGGGGACGGCAACGTGCGGGCCATCAAACTGAACAACGATATGACAAGTACAGACGGGCCTGCTGTTTCGATCAACGCACCTGCGTTCTTCGAGGCATCCTGGATGCATAAACGTAATGGCATATATTACTTTTCCTATTCCACCAACCCGAAAGCGCAAATGCGGATCGATTACATGACCAGCAAAAGTCCGCTATCCGGATTCAGCTATGCGGGCATTGCAGCCGCCCAACCTCCGAAGAACAACAATAACAACCATCAGGCCATATTCGAATTCAAGGGCCGGTGGTACCATGCCTATCATAACAGGTCCGTAGCCCACAGGACGGGCATCCCTACAGAGTTCAAACGTAACCTGGCCATAGAGGTTCTTGACTACAGCGACGAGGGCAACATCATACAGGTAGGCTATACCTCGGACGGAGTGCCACAGGTCGAAGCACTGAATCCATATGCAAGAGTGGAGGCGGAAACCATGAACGACCAGCAGGGCGTGAGAACAGAACCATGCGCCCATGGGGGACTGAATGTCACCAATATCAAAAACGGGGATTGGATCAAAATAAAAGGCGTTGATTTTGGCAAGGGCGCAAAAACTTTTACCGCCTCGGTTGCAAGTATAGCAAAAGGCAATAAAATCGAGCTCCGGCTGGGCAGCCCAACCGGACAGCTGATTGGAACCCTACAGGTTCCAAATACCAATGGTGCTCAACGGTGGCAGCAGGCCAGCTGCGCCATCAAAGGAGCAATCGGGAAACAGGATCTCTTTCTGGCGGTTACCGGAGCGGAAAAACCGGAGATCAATATCGACCACTGGAAATTTACGGTCAAATAAGGCAAGAAATCCTGCTTATCTATATAACAGAATGAACCCCTAAAAATAATTCGAATGAAACCTAACAAATACCTATCAACCTTCCTCTCCACTGCACTGCTTTTTTTTGCCACCAATCTCCCTGCGCAGCAGATCGATAAGGCTAAAGGACTAAGTGACTATTACCAAGACTATTTTCCTATTGGCGTGGCGGTAACCCCCGAGCAGGTAAAGGACCCGGTCCAAAGCCAGATGATCCGTCGCCAGTTCAATAGC
>SDZZ01000657.1 GCA_004173255.1 Chitinophagaceae bacterium
ATGCAATAATGCTGTTGGTCCCGCTCATGGGCATTTCGCAGTCTGCGGGCAAACTTAAACTCTGGTACGACAAGCCCGCTACCCAATGGGTGGAGGCCCTGCCAGTGGGTAACGGGCAACTGGGTGCGATGGTTTTTGGAGGAGCGGGTGAAGAGCTGTTGCAACTGAATGAAAGCACCCTCTGGAGTGGTGGGCCGGTGAAAGGGAACATCAATCCCGAAGCAGCTGCCGTTCTTCCGCTGATACGAAAGGCACTGCTGGAAGAAAAAGACTACACAAAGGCCAACCAGCTAACCAGGCAGATGCAGGGCCTGTTTACTGAATCATACCTGCCGTTGGGCGATGTAAAACTCAGTCAGGAGTTAGCGACCGGGCCAGTAACGGACTATTCGAGGGAGCTTGACCTGAACCAGGCAATGACCAGGACGCAGTTTGAATCCGATGGAGTTACCTACACGAGGACAGTTTTTGTATCGGAACCTGACCATGTACTCGTTGTGAGACTTACTGCATCAAAACCTGGTTCCATCAACATGAAAATCACGGCGGGAAGCCTGCTCCGTAACCAGGTTTCAGCCTTACCCGATGGAACATTGCTGATGAAAGGCAAGGCCCCGGCACATGTGGACCCGAGTTATTATAACCCAAATGGCAGGTCTCCCATTATCGAAGACGATACTTCAGGGTGTAACGGTATGCGGTACCAGGTGCGAATCCGGGCAGTGGCGGGAACGGGTACAGTTACTGCAGGCGCTGACGGCATCCTGATAAAAAACGCCGGAGATGTAACACTCTATATTGCTGCCGCCACCAGTTTTAATGGTTTTGATAAATGCCCGCTCAGCGATGGAAAGGACGAGAATGCAATCGCGTCTTCTTTCCTTCGAAAGGCGTTGGCAAAGGGATACAATGGAATAAGGAAAAGCCACCTGGCGGACTACCACCGTTTGTTTGACCGCTTCTCTATACAGCTGCAGGATTCAGTGAAGGGCAATCCCACTACCAGACTGCCCTCCGACGTTCGCCTTAAAAATTATTCGCAGGGAGCTTATGATCCGGGACTTGAAACATTATACATGCAATATGGACGATACCTGCTGATTGCATCGTCGAGGCCAGGTGGGCCGCCTGCTAACCTGCAGGGCATCTGGAATAATATGGTCCGGGCGCCATGGAGTTCCAACTACACCATCAATATTAATACACAGATGAACTACTGGCCATCTGAGGTACTAAATCTTTCCGAGTTGCACCAGCCACTGTTGTCATTTATCAGGGACCTTTCGGTGACAGGGGCTGCAACTGCCAAAGAATTTTACGGTGCGCGTGGCTGGGTTGCCAATCACAACTCCGACATCTGGGCAGCCAGCAATCCGGTTGGTGACCGGGGTGCCGGCGATCCTTCCTGGGCTAACTGGCCAATGGGCGGGGCGTGGCTTTGCCAGCACCTGTGGATGCACTACCAGTTTACCAGTGATAAAAAATTCCTTGCAGGCATGGCTTATCCTGTTATGAAAAAGGCGGCTGAGTTTGCCCTGGACTGGCTGGTGATGGATGAAAATGGGTATTGGGTCACTGCACCATCGACTACCCCCGAGAATATTTTCAGGGACAGTTCCGGAAAGGAGCAGCAGGTTTCGGTGGCCACCACTATGGACATGGCCATCATCTATGACCTTTTTACCAATGTCATTGATGCATCGAAAACACTTGGGATTGACCGGGCTTTCAGTGACACGCTGCTTGCGAGGAGGGAAAAGTTATTCCCCATGAAGGTTGGATCACAAGGCCAGTTACTCGAATGGTATCGTGATTTTGAAGAGACCGATCCGCAGCACCGTCATGCATCGCATTTGTTCGGTTTGCATCCCGGCCGGCAGATCAACGCATCCACCCCGGAATATTTTGCTGCTGCCAGGAAAACGCTGGAGC
>SDZZ01000169.1 GCA_004173255.1 Chitinophagaceae bacterium
CTACCGGAATTACCCTGCCGGATGGCCGGGCATCTATTTCAGCGAAACGAGCCTGGCCAGCACAATGGAATATGCAGTTATCCGTAACGCATACCAGGCGGTCGTTTAACTAGGTATTACCGGTCCGGCAAACCTGACCATGAATTCCTGCATCATCGATAATGCTTACGATGCCGGACTGCTGGCAGTTAACAGCAGTATCCGTGCTTCTAACCTGCTGGTCAGTAACAGTGGCAAAAACATAGTGATCAGCAAGGGTGGCCGCTATGAATTCACCAACTGCAGTTTTGTGGGCTATTCGTCACGTTTTATCGGCCACCTGTATCCCGTGCTGGACATCAGCAATTCCGATGGCACTGCCACGGCCGCACTGGAAGCCAGTTTTAACAATTGTATTTTCTGGGGCGACAAGGGTGTAGTCGATAATGAGGTGGTGATTGAAAAAACCGGTTCGGACCCATTCAGTGTAATTTTCGACCATGTATTGTGGCGGCAGGCCACCAGCCCGGCTTTCGCCACCCTGGCCAATATTATCGAAAACCAGGATCCTTTATTTGCGAATACCGATCCTGCCAACGGCAACTATAATTTCCGGCTGGCTGAAGGATCACCTGCAGTCAATACCGGCAAGACGGTGGCATTGGCGACGGACCTGGATGGGCGGCCACGTTCGGCCGGGGTACCCGATCTGGGAGCGTATGAACAATAATCCCCCGGAAGGGCTAACTTTACCGTTCAATTTAAAAAGCAGACATGAAAACACTGATAATCTCCCTGATACTTTCCGTTACACTGAGTGGCGCGGGCATTTATGATTTCAAGATGGATGGGCTCGATGGAAACACGATCGATTTTTCCCAGTACAAAGGGAAAAAAATCATGATCGTAAATACAGCAAGCAAATGCGGGCTGACGCCACAATACGAAGAACTGGAAAAATTATATAAGACCTATGGCAAAACCCTTGTCATCATTGGTTTTCCGGCCAACAACTTTGCACAACAGGAACCTGGGACAAAAGAAGAAATAGCCGAGTTCTGCAAAAAGAACTATGGTGTAAGTTTCCCGATGGGTGATAAAGTATCGGTGAAAGGCGAAGACATCTCCCCTCTTTTTAAATACCTGGTTAATGAGGCTGCAAAGAAAAATATCATTGACCCAATCAGCTGGAATTTCACCAAATTCCTGATCGATGAAAAAGGTGAACTCATCACTGTTTTTGCCCCGAAGACAAAACCAATGAGTCCCGAAGTTTTAAAATACCTGAATTGATTTGCGTTCCGCAGGCGTAAGGAAGGAACAACATTCCCATGCAGTTTAAAGATATTGTCGGACAGGATCTCCTGAAAAAAGAACTTCCTGAACTGATGCAGGAAAACCGTCTTGCACATGCCCTGCTTTTTCTCGGAAAGGAAGGGACAGGTGCACTGTCGCTTGCATTGGCCTTTTCCCAGTTTGTGGTTTGTGAAAAAGTAAACCGGAACAAAGCGGGTGTGGATGCGCCGTCATTGTTTGGCGAGGCATTGCCGGATGTGGCACCAGTGTTGCTTTCTGACAGTTGCGGGGTGTGCCCTGCCTGTCTCAAGGCAGCCGCTTACGTGCACCCGGATATCCATTTTTCATACCCGGTTGTTACAAAAAAACCTGGCACAGCCCCGCTCAGCACCGACTATATTACCGAATGGCGCGATTTTATTAAATCTTACCCCTACGGGAATGTATACGACTGGCTGCAGTTCATTGGCGCCGAAAACAAACAGGGAAACATTACCGCCAATGAGTGTAACGAGATCATCCGCAAGCTGAACCTTAAAAGTTTCGAGAGCGAGTACAAAATCCTGGTGATGTGGCTGCCGGAATACCTGGGCAATGAAGGGAACAAGTTGCTGAAGCTGATTGAGGAGCCCCCGCCTAATACACTATTTATACTGGTCGCCGAAAATGAATCACTCATCCTGCAGACCATCCTCAGCCGCTGCCAACTGGTAAAAGTGCCATGGCTGGAAAATGCAGATATTGAGAACGCCCTCATTACCCGTCACAAGACTCCCGCCCCAACCGCCCGCCAGGTGGCTGGTGTAAGTGAAGGGAACTACCGCGAAGCCCTGCAACAGGTGCAGCACGCCGACGAAGACTGGCAGGGCCTGCTACGTGAGTGGCTCAATGCCATTATGCGGACCGGTCCCATTGCGCAGATCAAATGGGTCGATGAAATGAGCAAGCTTGGCCGGGAAAAGCAAAAACAGTTTCTCCGTTATTTTAACCACCTGCTGGAGCAGGCTGTCCGGATCAGTGCCTTCGGTGATCATCCGCAGGGACTGGCGCTGCTGGAGTCGATGGGGGAGAAGGACCGGGACTTTGCGCTGCGGCTCAACCGGCTGGTCGGAATTGAGCAGCACCAGGCTATTATAGGTGAGCTCGACAATGCTGCCTACTATATTGAACGCAACGCAAACGCCAAAATGTTGTTCCAGGCGCTCACGATTAAACTATACCATATCATTCAGGACAAAATAGTATTTTTGACTGACTAGGAAATTGAGGAAAAAGGAAGTGCCCCCGCGGGCCATCGTGGTTTTTGCAGACCTATTATTAAAAGTTGAGTTGTGTTATTGACGTCCCCATATAATTACCCTGCTGTTTTATCCATGATATACCATGGTTCATAAGCAGTTACCTGCGCAACACCAACTGATCTTAGCCTGCACCGGATACCAGATCCTTTTCCGTTTCGTTCATAACTGAAATATTTAATACAATGGGTTGTTCCAGTTGCGGCACTGCCACGGGCGGTAAACCAGGAGGATGCAAAAGTAACGGCGGGTGCAGTACCGGTGGATGTAACCGGATGAACACGTACGACTGGCTGCATAACCTGCCCATGGCTGATATAGATACCAGTTGTAAAGTCATCGAGGTAAGTTTCAATAAAGGCACCCGGAAAGATTTCTTCCGGAATCCCAACCTGCAGAATTTTGAAAAGGGCCAGATGATCTCCGTAGAAGGAGTCTCCGGTTTTGATGTGGGTGAAGTATCCCTTACCGGCGAGATTGTACGGCTGCAGATGAAAAAAAGGAATGTCCGGGAAGACAATCCGGAAATGAAAAAAGTACTGCGCACCTCTACCGATCGCGATATTGACCTGATGAACCAGAACAAGGCGAGGGAACCGGAAGCGGTGATCCGGAGCCGGGCCATTGCCAAACAACTGAAGCTGGATATGAAGATCAGCCAGGTGGAAATGCAGGCTGACGGCAGGAAGGCGACCTTCTTTTATATTGCCGACGGACGGGTCGATTTTCGCGAGCTGATCAAGATCTATGCATCGGAATTCAAAGTAAAAGTGGAAATGCGTCAGATCGGTGCCCGGCAGGAAGCGGGTAAAGTGGGTGGTATAGGCAGTTGCGGCCGCGAGCTTTGTTGCTCCACCTGGCTCACTGATTTCAAGTCAGTCAACACCGCCGCAGCCCGTTACCAGAACCTGTCGATCAACCAGACGAAACTGAGCGGCCAGTGCGGCCGTCTGAAATGCTGCCTGAACTATGAACTCGATACCTATCTCGATGCACTGCAGCATTTCCCCGATAACTGTGACCAGATCCAGGTTGCCAAAGGCAATGCCTACCTCATTAAAAAAGATATTTTCAAAAACCTGATGTGGTACACGCTGCCCGACAGCAACAAACAATACCCCCTTACGATTGACCGCGTGATTAAAATCAAAAGCCTCAACCGGCAGGGAGTGATCCCCGACGAACTGGAAGCTGTTGAAGTGACTACCGGTAAACCAAAAGAAATTGAGCCGGAATTTGTGGATGTGGTCGGACAGATCACCCTCCGCTCACTGGAAAAAGCAGATAAGAAAAGGAAACATGGTGGTGGCGATCGTGATCGTGATCGCCGAGGTTCAGGCCAGGGCCAGCGTCCACAACAACGTCAGGGTGGCGATCGCGGACCACGGGATGCCAACGATCGCGGACCGCGCGATGGCAACGATCGCGGACCACGGGATGGTGCCCAGGGCGCCGATCGCCCGGTTGCTGACAGGCAGGGACCGCCGAGGGGCGGACAAAACCCGCAGGCCCGCAATGAACGCGGACCGCAGGACAGGCAGGGTCGTCCGGGACAGGGCGAACGCCGTCAGCAGGATCGTGGCCAGGGACAACGCGGACCCAACGAAGGCAATAATGAACGACCGCCACGGAATGAACAACGTGGTGGCAATCCTCAAGGCAGGCAAAACAATCCGCGTCAGGGTAATCCGGACAGGCAGGGTGGAAACAATCCGGCGGGTGCAGATCGCCCCGGAGGAAATGACCGGCCGGGCGGACAGGAAGGCCTGGGTGGCCAAGGCCCGCAGGGCCGGAACCGTCAGGGTCGTGACAACCGCGGACCACGCGAAGGTGGTGATCGCGGACCACGCGAAGGCGGGGATCGCGGACCACAAGCTGATCGGGGACCAAGACAAGACCGCGGACCGCGGGAAGATCGTGGACCACGTAATGAAGGCGGATCGGGCGATCGTCCACCACGCAATGAAGGCCAGCCCCGGCAACAGGGACCATCCGGCACGGACAGGCCTGCGCAGGGTAACGATGGTGCATTAAAAGAATAACCCCCGGAACAAAATATAATTACAATCCCGGTTGCTTTCAGCAGCAGGGATTTTTTATGCCCTGGAACTTGTCAGGATTCGTTGTGTGCGGAACGCCATCCTACAGTGCTGTCAGATGCCGAGCGCGCGGTAAAGTGCTTCCTGGATTTTTGGCCGGATGTTCAGCTGGGATAGTTTGTTATCATCGCGTGTGGGATACACGCGATTGGAGAGGAAGATGTAAATCAGCTTAACTGTCGGATCCACCCACACACAGGTACCTGTAAACCCGGTATGGCCGTAGGTTGCAGGCGATGCACTTGATGAAGGGTAAGGATCCCTGCGGGTGGCATTGTCTTTTTCAGGCTTGTCAAACCCAAGCCCCCGGCGGCTGATATCTGTCTGGTAGGAAGTAAAGAGTGCAATAGTGGCCGGATCAAAAAACCGCATGCCATTCAGTTCACCACCATTCAGCAGCATCTGGTAAAGTTTGGCGAGATCGTAAGCATCCGAGAAAAGACCGGCATGCCCGGCTACACCACCCAGCATGGAAGCGCCTTCATCGTGGACATCACCACGGATTAATTGCATGCGAAAATTCTTTTCCCGCTCGGTCGGTACCAGTTTGTCCAGCTCAAAATGTTCGCGTGGTTTAAAACCGGTCGTTGCCATTCCCAGCTTGGAATAAAAATTCTGTTGTACATACTGGTCCAGGGTGACCCCGCTTATAGCCTCTACAATTTTTCCAAGAAATATAAAGTCGTTATCGCTGTAAACATATTTCCGGCCTTTGGCAACAGGGCTGCTGATGATGCGTTGCATGATAGTGTCTTCCCAATCATTCCGCAGGTATAACCGGTCGGCCACACGTACCTGGAAACTATCACGTGGTACGGTACTGTACAACGATTGCTTTGGAACACCATCGGCCCCAAGGGTTTCCTTATAAAACTGGATAAACGGGACAAGGCCGGCCTGGTGCAGGAGTACATCCTCAATCAGGATGCTCGCCTTGTTGGTACCACGCACCACCGGCAGGTAGTTCCCCAGCCGCTTCTTTAGGTCAATCTTTCCCTCTTCATATAGTTTCATCACAGCCATGGTAGTGGCCGTCACCTTTGTAACGGAAGCCAGATCGAAAATACTTTCGGGCGACATTTCCGGTGAGGCCACATCGTATTCATAGTGGCCAAAGGCTTTATGGTAAATGATTTCTCCATCGTGCACTGCCATGATCACACAACCGGGATAGGCCTGTTTTGCAATACCGTCACGCGCAATACTGTCAATCACGTCCAGCCGCGATTTCAGCGGATCATTGCTGACACTGGCCGGCAGGCTGGTAATGCCTGCACCGAATTTAAACTGGCAAACAGATACCGGCAGTTTACCCTGCGGTTGTATTTTACCCTGCAACAGGTCGGCACTGATTTCCTGGGTAATTTCATCATCCTGGTAACAGGCCACCAATGTGGAAGCGTCACAGAAATTAGCAGCAGCCAGTACATTGCCAAACAACATGGTTACCGAATTAGCAGTATTCAGCTTTTTCCAGAGCCGTAGTGAATTGGCACTTATTTCATAATTGCCTGAAGGGCGGTTGCTGAAATTGTGTACCCCGATTATTACCGCATCGTATTTTCCATTATCAATGGCCGAACCAATCCGGTTGAGGTCCGAATCGCCGCCCTTCTGGGCAAACAGGAATACATCGGCGTTATAATCAGTCTTCAATCTTTTGCCGAAGGCGTTCAGTGAGGCCGTTCCAATCCCCACGTAGGCGATCTTCTTCTTGGCACCGGTAGTTACCGGGAAAACAGGCTCAGCCGTCTGTTTGAGCAAGGTCAGCGTTTTCATGGCCACTGCCGTCCGTACCGCATCTGTTTTTGCATTCAGGTCGGCCGTGAGGTTATTGAGATCAACCGGGTCAATATTATTCAGCCCAAGCTGGTACTTGGCATACAACACCTTTTTTACCTTTTCGTCAATGTCGTTCCAGCTGATTCGTTTCTGCTTGATTGCCTTCTTCACCGCAGCAATCGTTTCGGGAACACTTGCCGGCAAACACAACATGTCGTTCCCGGCCACCAGCGCTTCGACCGCTATTGTGCCGCCCGGAAAATATTTTGCCACGCCTTTCATTTCCAGTGCGTCGGTAAACGTGAGCCCCTGGTATTGCAGGCTGTCGCGCAACAGGCCGGTCACCGCATTCCTGGAAATGGAAGTGGCCGTATTCGCGGTATTATCAACGGCCGGGATAAACAAATGGGCAATCATAACACTACCCACCCCTGCCTGCACCTGCGCGCGGAATGGATACAGTTCGAGTGAATCCAGCTGGGCGACTGTTTTGTTTACAACAGGCAGGTCGTAGTGTGAGTCAACTGCCACATCACCATGCCCCGGAAAATGTTTGGCGCAAGCCATAATGCCTGCTGCCTGCATACCACGTGTATAAGCCGCACCAAGTGCAGCCACTTTGTATTTGTCTTCCCCGAATGAACGGTATCCAATAACCGGGTTGGAAGGATTGTTATTGATATCCACTACCGGCGCGTAGTTCACATGTACGCCGAGTCGTTTACACTGTTCGCCCACGGCTATACCCATCTGGTACATCAGCGTGGTATCATCCATAGCGCCAAGCGTAAGCTGGTAAGGGAATTTTGTTACGCTGTCAAGCCGCATGCCGAGTCCCCATTCGCCATCAATGGTCACCATGAGCGGCGTCTTCGCCACCTGCTGGTATTTGTTGGTGAGGATGGCCTGGCGAACCGGTCCGCCCTGGAAAAAACAAAGCGCACCTACGTTGTATTTGGCCACATCACTGGTTACTTTGGCAATATGATCCGCCCCGAGATTGGAGTGGGCACGGATCACCATCAACTGGGCTATTTTTTCATCCTTACTGAATGTTTTGAAAACGCTGTCCACCCATTGTCCGGCAGGGAGACTACTGTGATGTTGCGCCGATACACTCGTGAAAAAACAGGATACGGCGAGGGAAAAACAGAAAAGCGATGTTTTTTTCTTCATGTAAAAACTATACGGTGATTATTTAAAATTAATGCATTACGGCAAACAAACGGTTACAGCGAGGTTAAAACCTTAGTGTTACCTTTACAGCTAATCAAACCATATCGTGCCAGACAAAATTGTTTTATTACCGGATAATATTGCGAACCAGATTGCAGCAGGTGAGGTGATCCAGCGGCCGGCAAGTGCGGTAAAGGAATTACTCGAAAACGCAGTGGATGCAGGTGCTACCGAAATCCGGCTTATCATCCGGGATGCGGGTAAGGCATTGCTGCAGGTGGTCGACAACGGAAGTGGTATGGGTGAAACAGATGCGCGTCTTTGTTTTGAACGGCATGCCACTTCCAAGATCAGGAACATCGATGACCTCTTCCATATTAAAACGATGGGTTTCCGTGGTGAAGCACTGGCTTCCATTGCAGCGGTCTCGCAGGTCGAAATGAAAACAAGAAGGGCAGGTGACGAAGCCGGTATTTATATCGAAGTTGAAAACAGTGCAGTCACCCGTCTGGAACCGGTGGCCACTGCTGTTGGTACCAGCATCGCCATGAAGAATCTTTTCTTCAACGTGCCGGCACGCAGGAATTTCCTGAAAAGTAATCCGGCCGAAATGCGTCACATTGTGGACGAGTTCACCCGGGTAGCCATGGCATTCCCGCAGATCCTGTTTACACTGACCAGCAACGGGCAGGAACTGTTCCACCTGGAAGCAGGCAGTCTCAAACAACGGATTGTGCAATTGCTGGGCAACAACTACAACGCAAAACTGGTAACGGTAAATGAAGAAACCGATTACCTGAACATCCGCGGGTTTTCGGGCAAACCTGACACCGCAAAAAAAACGCGGGGTGACCAGTACTTCTTTGTCAATAACCGATTTATCCGGAGCCCCTATCTCAACCACGCGGTAATGAGTGCGTACCAGGATATGATCCCGGCCGATAGTTTTCCCATGTACGTGTTGTTCATCGATCTTGATCCAGCGCAGGTCGATGTGAATGTGCATCCGACCAAGCAGGAAATAAAATTTGAGGACGAGAAAATCGTGTATGCATTTATCCAGGCAGCGGTGAAACATGCCCTGGCCCAGTTCAGTATCTCTCCTACTCTCGACTTTGACCTTGATTCCTCCATCCAGCAACTGCCATCCATCCAGCAGCCATTTACGGAAGAAAAAAGATCAGCCGCCAGCAGCACATCCCTTTTCCAGGGTTTTACCCGGAAACACCAGGCGCATTTTATTGAAGCATCGCCAAGGGGCGACAGCAACTGGAAAGATTTTTACGAATCGCCGCTGCATGACTCCCGGACCGGGCAGCCTGCCTCTGCCGG
>SDZZ01000658.1 GCA_004173255.1 Chitinophagaceae bacterium
GAAAGCAGCTCCTAGAAAAGCCACTCCAGCCAAATCAGCACCCGCCAAAGTTGCACCAAAGAAAAAAGCAGCGAAGAAGAAAGCTTCGAAACCCGTTGCTCTTCCGGCAGCACCTGCGACACCGGTCGATAATGTTGAAGAACCGTTGCCAACCGAACAGGTGGTTAACGAAACTGAAACTCCTGAAGAAGACAAACCAGAAATGTAACCCAGCGGGTCCGCGTTCGCCGGAACCCACAAAGGCCAGTCACATTATACCAGTCGTTCCCTTACCGGGAGCGACTTTTTTTTGCCCCGATCCCGGGTGATGCATCCATTGACAACGCAATGCCGGGTTGGCTGCAGACGATGCGCCCCGCACGCGCAGAATGAGAGGTGGCTACGACCATTGCACCCAGCGTTCCCGGCAATGACAGGTGGCTACCACCTATGCCCCCGGCGATCCCTTCAGTCCACGAGTACGCTAATGACCGGGCATAAAAAAACCACCTGTAAAACAGGTGGTTCCATATGAGTTGAATCGAAGGTTATACGCGGAAGTGAGCGAATGCCTTGTTGGCTTCAGCCATCCGGTGAGTATCTTCCTTCTTCTTGAATGCTGCACCTTCACCCTTGCTTGCTGCAACGATTTCACCAGCCAGCTTATCAGCCATGCTACGACCGTTACGGTCGCGGCTGTAGCGGATCAGCCATTTGATACTGAGGGAGATCTTCCTGTCCTGGCGAACTTCCGCCGGGATCTGGAAGGTAGCACCACCGATACGGCGGCTGCGAACCTCTACAGCAGGTGTAACGTTTGACAGCGCACGTTTCCAAACTTCATAACCATCTTCGTTGGTTTGTTTGGCAACCTTGTCAAGGGCGTCATAAAAAATGTTATAGGCTCCGCTTTTTTTACCTTCCCACATGATGTTGTTCACAAAACGGGTTACCAGTTTATCGCTAAACTTCGGATCTGGTGCTAAAGGGAGTTTTTTTGCTTGTGCTTTCCGCATCGCTTATTTTTTGATTGACCAGCTGTAGCTGGTTCCTGTTATTGAAATTTAACCGGCCTTAAACGGACCAGGAATTATTTTTTAGCCTTTTCTTTCTTTGTACCGTATTTCGAACGGCTCTGTTTACGGTCTTTCACACCCGCAGTATCGAGTGAACCGCGAACAATGTGGTAACGTACCCCTGGTAAGTCTTTTACCCTTCCACCACGGATCAGTACGATCGAGTGTTCCTGGAGGTTGTGACCTTCACCCGGGATGTATGCGATAACCTCAACCTTATTGGTCAGGCGGACCTTTGCTACCTTACGGAGCGCAGAGTTCGGTTTCTTTGGAGTGGTAGTGTACACACGTGTACAAACGCCACGGCGTTGCGGACACTGATCCAAAGCCCTCGATTTACTCTTGGCCCTGATAATTTCTCTTCCTTTTCTGACTAACTGTTGAATAGTAGGCATTCTGAACTCATTATTTTTGGGACGGCAAAGGTAACAGGCTAATGGTTAAATACCAAAAAAACACCCTTTTATTTATCAGCTTATTTGCCGTGGTCCCGTGTTATTCCGGCTGTGGTCCCTGATTTCAGGCACATACCGAAGGTTTAAAAATGTAAGATGCTGAAAGACAATTTTTTAAACTTTCACCATCCAGTTATACTTGTCGGCCCTTTCACCCGACCTGATCTCATTTAACCAGGTTTTCACTGCCCGGGAGATCTCATATTTATCCGTATTGAAGTGCATGGAGGCACCTTTATAATACAATTCCCTGATGGGAGCAATTACTGCTGCGGTGCCCGTTCCGAAGACCTCGCTGATCTTTCCGGCGCCATATGCATCTACCACCTCGTCGATGCTGATCTTCCGTTCCTCGGTGCGGATGCCCATTTCGGCCAGTCCGCGGATGACGCTGTCGCGGGTCACCCCTTCCAGGAT
>SDZZ01000659.1 GCA_004173255.1 Chitinophagaceae bacterium
ACCCATGTGGTTCAGCACGATGTCGACGATGAGATTTAATCCGGCCGATCGCACCGCGCTGCAGGCATCGATATATTGTTGCCGGGTACCGTACTTGGTTGCAACAGAGCCTTTCTGGTCGAATTCACCCAGATCATAAATATCATATACATCGTAACCTTCGGATGTGGGTCCACGTGTGCCTTTGTACGCGGGCGGCAGCCAGACACTTGAAAATCCTGATTCCTTTATAAATGGCACCTGGCTTTCAAGATGGGACCAGTGGCGACCGCCGCCCTGGCAATACCACTCGAAAAACTGCAGCATGGTTGGGTTAGTCGTAGTCATGGGTATGGAATGTTCAACTCGCTACCAGAAAAATAGTACGTTCATTCATCGTAAGCCAGCATATACACCTTATGTGACAGGCTGGAAACACGTTGGTGTCACGATTCCTGATCGTGCCCTTCCAACTTGACCAGTTTGTTGTAAATACCGAGCAACAGGAATGGTGCCGCCCACTGGCCAACGAATAATGCACTGTGTTTGCGTCCTGCTATCTTCAGGCCCGCCGATACTGCCATTGAACCTAATGCTGCCCATAAAAAAGTGTCTGATGGAAGTTTGGCCGTTTGCTCTTCGATGGCTGTAGCAACTTTTCCTTCTTTGTGTTGATTTGAATCTTGCATACTGATTTTATTTTAGTTAACCAGATGTCCCAGAAAGCATGCCATACCGATCCGTATTGTATGATTCGGTCAATGCCGCAACAATATCAGGGAATACCCGGATTCATTTTCACGCATTCGTTGCTACACATCGGTAAAGGGGAAAAAAAATACAACATGCACGCTTGGAACAGGAAGCTGGACTACGTTTTGTAGCAGGGTAGCATCTGCATGACAGACAATAAAAATTAATAAGATGCCAACAAAAAATCCGAAAGCAACATCGCCTTCTGCGACCACAACAGGTCCGGCAAATGGTAATCTCTCCAACCAGCAATATTCAACACTGCTTCCTCCATTGATCTCCAAACCGGAAGAACTGTTCCTTTCAGAATTACGGGATACATACTGGGCGGAAAAACACTTGCTGGTCGCCCTTCCGAAAATGATAGACGCGGCGGGTGATGCAGCCCTGCAGACAGCCCTATCCAATCACCTTACTGAAACGGCAACACATGTTACCCGTCTGGAAGACATCTTTTCTTCACTCGGCGCTGAAGCCGTTCCAAAAAAATGTGCTGCACTGGAAGGCCTGGCCATCAGCGGGGAAAATGTGATACAGAGCACCCTGCCGGGATCCGAAGTGCGGGACAATGGAATTATCTCCTCCGGAATCAAGGTCGAGAATTTTGAGATTGTGACCTACCAGGGTTTAATACGCCAGGCAAATGAGCTTGGTTATTCTGAGGCAGGTAACCTGTTACAGGAAACGCTGAATGAAGAAATCGCCGCAAGCGAGCTGCTTAACAGTCTTGCCACCAAATCCACAACAACTAAATAACCCACCATGCCAACAAAAAAAAATAATACACCGGAAGAAAAAAAACCGGCCGAAGAAACAGCTAAAACCACTCAGCTTGCAGCGCACACAGAAGACCCAACCGGTCAGTTTATGACCACCAATCATGGTGTGCGTATCAATGACGATGTAAATTCATTAAAGGCAGGGGAACGTGGACCAAGCCTTCTCGAAGATTTTATTTTCAGGGAGAAGATGACCCACTTTGACCACGAGCGTATTCCCGAACGAGTAGTGCACGCCCGTGGTGCAGGTGCACATGGTGTATTCAAAAGTTACAACAATGTGCCTGACTACACCAAGGCGGCATTCCTGAATACAGAGAATGAAACACCCGTGTTTGTACGCTTTTCAACAGTGGCTGGCTCAAGGGGCTCAACTGACCTGGCGCGGGATGTGCGCGGGTTCGCCGTCAAATTT
>SDZZ01000170.1 GCA_004173255.1 Chitinophagaceae bacterium
TGTAGGAAAATCTGGACCCCTGTAGTTCCTTAATGATCACCCGGATCGCCGGCATTTTTCCAGGCCTGGTTGAGGGTTTCGAAATCACGCAGGTCATCGGCAGTGAAGCCGTTGCTGATCAGTTTGCCCAGATCGGGCTGGCCGGCATTGACCCAGGCGGTGTACCAGAAACTGGCCACTGAAAAGACGGATGCCCGCATCCGGCGTTCCACCATACCTCTCATGGACGCATCATAGGCAATGGTGTATGCCGCCGAGTATTGCCGGGTCACCACCGAATTCCGCTCTTCGTAACTGTAGAGCTGGTCGGCCGGAAACCGCGCTGAAAGCGACTTTTCGAATTTAAGGACGGTATCGACTGCGGCAGCGCTTTCCAGCACGCGGTCCCAGGTATAGTCCAGCGGGTTGCGGATATATGTTGCCTGGCCGATAAAAAAATCCCAGTCCCTGGCCGCCAGCAATTCAGGAATGCGGCTTTCCCAGAACCCATGGATCCCTTTCTGACCGGTGAGCTGCCCGTTATGGTTCCGCGTGGTATGCAGCGGTACGTGCGAGTCGGCAATGTAATGGCCGAGTTCGGCCGAATATTTCAGGATCCGGGATTGGTCTTTTTCCCGGAATGCCGCGGTCAGCCGGGCCAGCATCACCTGGATCCACCAGGGCACAATGCCATGTGCATTCAGGGTATCGGACGTGTATTTTGCCACGGCCCCATTCCAGTTGCGAGGGAGCGAGTCGAACGGGTAGGCACCATACCGGTCAATATCAATAAAGTGCCTGGGCGCTTCGGCGGAAACCGCGTATCGCCGCTTGTCAGGATCCACGGCATGCTCCTGCAGGAAACTGATATGGGTTTTGTAAAACAGCAGCATTTCCGGTGGCAACAGGAATACTGCGTAGTAATTGATCTGCCGGTGGCCAAAGAAACCCCAGCAATAACAGGGCTTAATGGCGGGCAGGAGGGCAACGAGGAGGAATAACCGTTTCATGGATGCTGTTTGACGAGTGATTGTAACAGCACTTTGTCATACCCTGGCAATCTTGTTACCCGGAGATCGTACCGTTCTGGAAGGGACCCCGTCCCGCAGGGGATGTATCCCGCACGAAAGTCATCGGACAGGTTTATTTAAGCACGGTCGCCTCTTCCATCAACGTAACCGGCTGTTCTTCATCGAGGTCGACCACGCCACCGGTCACGGCATACTTCATGGCCTGCCCCGAACTGATGCGATCGATCATGCGGATCCGGGTGCGGGGTAACAGGTACAGCTGGCCGGCAAAATTGTACGACTGTGGTACATACACCGCAACCATATCGGCTCCAAGATCAAATTTATGCAGCTCCTCATCGGTCAGGAAACCGACGATCCAGACGTCTTCCGAAAAAATCCGTGCAAGCACTGCCCGGTGGAATTTCTTTTTATCGCCGGCAAAGGCTTCAAAGAAATCCTTGGTGGAGGAGTAAATGAATTTAATAACGGGCGTTCGTTCCATCAGGTGGTCAAAGAAGTTCAACATGCTGCCCATCAGGAAACTTGAGCTGACCCACCCCACCAGCACCGTAAAAACGAGGATGATCACAAAACCGAGGCCTGGGATATTTACCCATGGACGTAACAGGCTGTCTACCCAGTAGAACAACGTGTACAACGCATAACCCGTAATAAAAATGGGCGCAAGTATAATGACCCCCTGTACAAAATACCGGACAATTTTCCTGAAACGCTCACTGGACGTGGTTTTGGGAGAGGTCGTTGAAACTGCCATGATGATACGAAGGTAATGAATAAGGCAGCCGGTGCCATGGGAAAAAAACAGGGTCTATGGGCGGAAAAAACCGCGGGAAGAGGGATGAATGGAGAAATAACCTGATGGAAACTTTGGCGACAGCGAAAGTTTCCATAGTTTTGTGCCATTAATTTGACTATGGAGGCAAAAGAACGGATAATGGTTAAAGCGAGTGAGTTGTTCATGCAATACGGGATCCGTTCTGTATCAATGGATGACATCGCGAACAACCTGGGCATGTCGAAAAAAACATTGTACCAATACTATGCCGATAAGGATGAGCTGGTGCATGCGGTGTTCGACGCGCACATTACCCGCATGCAGGGGGACTGTGTCAGTTGTGCCAACAATGCAAAGGGTGCGGTGCATGAACTGTTCCTGACGCTGGAAGAGATCATGGAGGAGTTCAGCAATATGAATCCCATGCTGCTGCATGATCTCCAGAAGTTCCATTTCCGCACGTACGAGGTTTTCATGCAGTATAAAAACAAGTTTCTGACCGAGATGGTGCGACAGAACATTGAACGGGGCATTGCGGAAGAGCTGTACCGCCCTGATCTCAACATCGACGTGCTCACCAAGTTCCGCCTCGAATCAATGATGCTGCCATTTGATGTCAACCTTTTTCCCCCGGGCAAGTATGGTCTGGGCGAGACTACCGGCATCATCATGGAATTATTTATCTACGGCCTTGTTACCCAGAAGGGGCACAAGCTGATCCAGAAATACAATGAAGCCCGCAGCAAAAAACTTTTATCCAACTAATACCAAACGCTATGATGAATAAAATAAGGAATACAGTTAAATGGGCGATGGCCCTGCTATTGCTCCCGGCGGCGGGAATGGCACAACGGGCTGCGGACACCTCAAGGGCGCCGCAGTACCACGAATTTTCAATCCAGCAGGCGGTCGACTATGCTGCTAAAAACAATGTGCAGGTAAAAAATGCACTGATCGATGTGCAGGTGCAGCAGCAAACCAACCGCGAGGTGACCGGCAGTGCTTATCCGCAGATCACCGGATCGGGTTCGCTGGTCTACAATGCAAAAATCCCGGTAAGCCTGGTGCCTGCTGAATTTTTTGGTGGCCAGCAGGGTGAGTTTGCCGAAGTGGCGTTCGGATTGAAATGGAATGCTACCTATGGTGCTTCGTTTACCCAGACCCTTTTTGATGGCCAGGTATTTACCGGTCTGCGCGCAAGGGGAACGCTGATCGACTACCAGTTAAAAAATGTAGAGGTAACCGAACAGATGATCCGCACCAATATTTATAAAGTGTATTACCAGCTGGTGGTAAGTAAAACGCAGGTGGAGCTGATCGATTCAAATATTTCCCGGATAGAAAAACTTCGCCGGGATACCCGCATTATGTACGACAACGGGTTCTCGGAAAAACTGGACGTGGACCGTACGGAAGTGCAGCTGGCCAACCTCATGACTGAGCGCACGAATGCAATTAACCAGATCAACAACGGCTACCTCGCGCTGAAAGTATTACTGGGTATGCCGATGCGGGACTCGCTGACGCTGACCGACACGCTCAATGACCAGCAGATCGCCGATGGTGTGCTCGAGGCTTCGCAATTCAGCTACGACCAGCGCCCCGATTTCCAGGCCGCCAACCTTGGGGTAAAGCTCCGCGAGTTTGACGTGCAGCGATACAGGCTCAGTAAAATACCTACGCTGTCGCTCAGCGGCTACTATAACAGGAACGCGCAGCGGGACGAATTTGACATTTTCAAAGGCAACCGCAATTGGTTCAATATTTCTGCCTTTACGCTTGACCTGCGCATCCCGATTTTTACCGGCTTTGCAGCCAATGCAAGGATTGCCCGGGCAAGGCTCGAGGAACAACGATCGCTTAACCTGAGGGATCAGTTGAAACTGCAGATTGACAGTGATGTGCAGACCGCCCGCAATGACTTTGCGGCAGCGATCAATAACCTCGATTACCAGAAGAAAAACATGGGGCTTGCGGAAAACGTGTTTAACCAGACAAAGAAAAAGTTCGAGGTAGGTACCGGTTCACAGACGGAAATCAATACCGCACAGTCGGACCTCAAACTCGCACAAACCAATTACATCAACGCATTATATAATGCCATCATCGCACGGGTCGACTTCCTGAAAGCGACCGGCAAACTTTAACCTGATACCATGACCAATAAATCAAATAATATGCAACGTATAGCTAACCTCGCGATGGCCGCTTCGATCCTGGTGCTGCTCGCTTCCTGCGGTGGCGGGAAAAAAGACGACCTGACAACCAAAAAAGAGGAACTGGAAAAATTAAAAAAAGACCAGCAGGCCATCAATGATAAAATTGCGGGCAAAACCGCCGAGATCCTGAAACTGGATCCAACGTATGCCGACGCAAAAGCAAAACTGGTAGCAATCCAGACCATTGGCTCCGACACTTTCACCCATTACATCGACCTGCAGGGCAAGATCGACGCGCAGAACGTGGCGATGGTGGCCCCGCGTAACCAGGGTGGTGTGGTTCGCGCCATCCATGTTAAACAGGGACAGGTGGTCCGGAAAGGACAGTTGATCCTGACCCTGGATAATGAACTCGCACGCCAGCAGGTGATAGCCGCACAGGCAAATATTACCGGACTTGAGTCGCAGGTAAAACTGCTGCAGAGCGTGTATGAACGCCAGCAGAATCTCTGGAAAAACAATATCGGAACTGAAGTACAGGTGCTGCAGGCAAGAACCAATGCCGACAACGCAGAAGCCCAGCTCAATGCAGCAAAGGCCCAGGTTCGCCTGGCACAGGAAACCGCAGGCCAGGCAAATGTGGTTGCCGAAATCGGTGGTACCATTGATGTGGTGAATGTGCGGGTAGGCGAAACGTTTTCGGCGGCAACCGCAGGTAATCCTGCAACCGGCATCCGCATCGTGAACACAGGCGACCTGAAAGTGCTGGTACAGGTTCCTGAAAATTACCTTGGCCGCATACAGGTAGGTAGCCCCTTACGTGTTACCCTTCCCGAATCGAACAACCGCGTGATCATGACAAAGGTGACGGTTGCCGGCCAGCTGATCGATCCGGTGACCAGGAGTTTCTTTATCGAAGCGAGACTGCCAAACGATAAAAGCCTGCGTCCAAACCAGGTGGCACTGGCACAGATCCAGGACTACAACACAGATGACGCCATCACCATCCCGGTCAACACCCTGCAGAATGATGAGAAAGGCAAGTTTGTGCTGGTGGCTGCCATGGAAAACAACAAAATGGTTGCCCGTAAAAAAGTGGTACAGATCGGGGAGATCTACCGCGATCGCCTTGAAGTGAAAAGCGGTCTGGCCGCAGGCGATAAAGTGATCACAGATGGTTTCCAGGGTCTGTACGACGGACAGCTGATCACCACTGCTGCAAACTGATAAGTGCAGGAATAAATAACAGCTGGCCGTTCCTTCCAAAACGGGACGGACAGCATTCAAACGAATACCATGCTTAGTTTAATTGATAGTTTTCTCAGCAAGTCAAAGGAGTTCAAGCCAACCAGCTGGGCGGTAAAGAACAAGACATCGGTGTACCTGCTGATGATCCTGGTTACGCTCTGGGGGGTGAACCAGTTTGTGACATTGCCGAAAGAACAGTTCCCCGATATTGTAATCCCGACTATTTATGTACAAACCATCTACGTCGGGAACTCGCCCAAGGATATGGAAAACCTGGTAACCCAGCCGATCGAAAAACAGATCAAGGGTATTACCGGTGCAAAAATTACCAAGACAACCAGTACCTCCATCCAGGACTTTTCGGCCATCACCGTTGAGTTCGGTACTGATGTAAAGGTCGACATCGCATTACAGAAGGTCAAGGACGCAATCGATAAAGCGAAACAGGATCTTCCCACCGACCTTACCGAAGAGCCCACCGCGCTTGAGGTCAGTTTCTCGGACCAGCCGATCATGTATGTGAACGTGAGCGGGAACTATGATGTGGTCAAACTGAAAGAATATGCGGAAGACCTGCAGGACCGTCTCGAGGAATTGCCACAGATCAACCGGGTGGACCTGGTAGGTGCACCGGAACGGGAGTTCCAGATCAACGTGGACAACAACCGCATGCAGGCAACCGGGATTACATTTGACAATATTGAAAACGCGGTTAAAGGGGAAAACCTCGACGTAACCGCTGGCCTGCTCGAAGTAGGCAATATGAAGAGGACCTTGCAGCTGAAAGGCCAGGTGAAAACTGCGGCCGACCTCGACCGCATTGTTTTACGCAATACCCGTGGTGCACCGATTTATTTAAAAGATGTGGCGCAGGTACGTGATACCATCCGTGAAAAAGAATCCTATGCCCGTCTCGATGGTAAAAACGTAATCACCCTCAACATCATCAAACGTGCGGGGGAAAACCTGATTGAAACATCGGATGCGGTTAAAAAAATTACGGAAGAACTGAAAGGTTCTGAATTCCCGAAAGACCTCGAAGTGGTCATTACCGGTGACCAGAGCAAGACCACCCGGACATCGTTTAATGAACTGGTCAACTCCATTGTGATTGGTTTTGTACTGGTACTGCTGATCCTTATGTTCTTCATGGGTGTTACCAATGCCTTCTTTGTGGCGCTTTCCGTGCCACTGAGTATGTTCGTGGCTTTTGTGTTCCTTCCCGTTGCGGACCTGATCATTGGCTCACACGTTACGCTGAACTTTATCGTGCTGTTTGCCCTGCTCTTCGGACTGGGGATTATAGTGGATGATGCCATTGTGGTAATTGAAAACACGCACCGGATTTTTACCGAAGGAAAGGGCAAAGTGAGTGCACAGAAATCGGCCATGGCCGCGGCCGGGGAGGTTTTTATCCCGGTACTCGCAGGTACGCTGACTACCCTGGCGCCCTTCTTCCCGCTCCTTTTCTGGCCAGGTATTATCGGTAAATTCATGATCTACCTGCCGGCAATGCTGATCTTCACACTTGCTGCTTCCCTGATTGTGGCATTTATCATGAACCCGGTTTTTGCGGTGGACTTCATGAACCATCCGGAAGACGGGCATACCAAAAAGAAATCAGATGTATTCCGCAAACCGATCCTCTGGGTATTCCTGGTTATGGGTATCCTGCTCGACCTGGTCGGTTCCGCTTTCCTTGGAAACCTGCTGATCTTTATGGCCATCCTGATGGTGCTGAACGCCTATGTGATCGAGGGTATGATCCACCGGTTCCAGAACCGCGTGCTGCCATGGATCATGGGCCATTATGAGGACCTGCTTCGCTGGGTACTGAAAGGATGGAGGCCGGTACATATACTGCTGGGTACGGTTGGACTACTGATCATCACCGTAGTAATATTCGGGATCTCCGTTGGTGCAGGCCACAACAAGATTGTGTTCTTCCCCGGTGGTGAGCCGAACCAGATTTACGTTTACCTGAAATTGCCGGTAGGTACCGATATTGAATACACGGACTCGGTGACCAAAACACTGGAAACAAAAGTATATGGCGTACTGGGGATGAAAGATGGCAAGAAAAACCCGATCGTGGAAAGCGTCATCTCCAACGTTGCCATTGGTGCAAGTGACCCCATGAGCGGTGACCGGAGTACCCGCCCCGAACTTGGACGGATCCAAGTTTCCTTTGTTGAATTTGAAAAACGCCATGGGGCTACCACCCGGCCAATCCTTGATTCAATCCGCGCAGTGGTAAAAGGGATTCCCGGGGCAGAACTGTCGGTTGACCAGGAACAGAATGGCCCGCCCACAGAGCCTCCTGTAAATATTGAAATCGCCTCGGAAGATTTTGACGAACTGATCAAAACAGCCGTCAGCCTGAAGAACTATCTCGACTCGGTACAGGTGCCTGGTGTGGAAGAATTGAAAATGGATGTGGACCTTACCAATCCTGAGGTGGCGATTACGGTCGACCGTGAGCGCGCGGGTATCGAAGGCGTAAGCTCCGGACAGATCGGTATGCAGATGCGTACAGCCCTGTACGGTAAGGAAATTTCTAAAGTGAAGGATGGGGAAGATGAATATAAAATCCAGCTGAGGAATAATGAAATCCAGCGGAAGAACCTGGTCGACCTGCTGAATATGAATATCCGTTTCCAGGATATGGCAAACAACGGGGTGGTGAAATCAGTACCACTGACATCACTCGTGAAGTTTGACCTGAGCAGCACCCTCGGTAGCGTAAAGAGGAAGAACCAGAAAAGGGTGATCACGCTGAAATCAAACGTACTGGAATCGCAGGGTTATACACCGACGGCGGTCAATGCGCAGCTGACCCAGCTGATCACCGGCTTCAAGGCCAAACCTGATGGCGTAACTATTGCCCAGACCGGTGAAGGGGAACAACAGGCCGAAACAGGTGCCTTCCTCGGAAAGGCCATGGTAATTGCGTTGCTGATGATCCTGTTTATCCTGGTCCTCCAGTTTAATTCAGTCAGTAAATCGGTGATCATCCTGACGGAGATCGTATTCAGTATCATTGGTGTGTTACTCGGGTTTGCAATCACCGGAATGGATGTGTCGATTGTGATGACCGGCGTAGGTATCCTGGGGCTTGCAGGTATCGTGATCAAAAACGGGATCCTGGTGATCGAGTTTGCCGACGAGTTGCGTGGGCGGGGTATGAAAACCCGTGAAGCGGTTATCCAGGCCGGTAAAACGCGGATCATTCCTGTATTGCTGACGGCACTTGCCGCGATCCTTGCGCTGATCCCGCTGGCTGTTGGTTTTAACATCAACTTTATTACCCTGTTTGAAGAATTGAACCCGCACATTTTCTTCGGAGGTGACAACGTATCCTTCTGGAAACCACTGTCGTGGACCATTATTTTCGGTCTCACCTTCGCGTTCTTCATGACCCTGATCATGGTTCCGGGTATGTACCTGATTGCCGAAAGGCTGCGACGCCCGATGCGCAGGCATTACGGCGGTAAATGGGTATCCTTTATGGGTATCCCTCCATTGATCCTTGCGTTTATCCCCATGATGATTGTGTCAATGGTGCTTCACCGCAGGGACGTTCGACGCAGGAGGAGAAGGATCAAGGGCGAGGAAGCCACCGAAGCTTTCCTGGGAAGCTGGTTTTAAAATACATTTAATAATAATATGTAAAATGGCAGACTATCAGGGGCTGCCATTTTTTTTCGGAAAAATTAAAAAATATTCAAAAAAAATACAGGATCGAAGCAGCATACC
>SDZZ01000171.1 GCA_004173255.1 Chitinophagaceae bacterium
TAGAATAGAAAATAGAATAGAATAGAACAGATGAACTAGAATAGAAGAGAATTCAGATAATAATCTGATAAATAATTAATCTCAATGTAAATAGGAAATACATACAGCCTGGCGCAGTCGTATAACAGGAGAGGTGTGAATTATATGAGATTGAACCAGTCTGCCAAAGCACTGGAAGATTTCCAGAAAGCAGCGAAAATCTATGATTCACTCGGCAATAAACCAAAACTGGCGGACATCTACAACAACATTGGTGCTATGTATGTACCACTGTCGAATCACAAGCAGGATGCGTTCCAGTATTTCAATAAAGCCATGGTTATCCACGAAGCAATGGGGAACAAGGCCCAGCAGGGTTTTATGCTGGTCAACATTGGATACATTTACGAAACACTGGACAGCTTTGCCACTGAATTAAAATACCTGAAAAAGGCCCTGCCGTTATACGAACAGTTCCATTCTGATAACAAGGATGAAATGAGCAGCATTTATGCCGCGCTGGGCACTACCTATACGCACATTGAACCTGCTGATCTTTCGGACGCAGGGTTCAGGGGTAACCAATATGATACAGCCATGTTTTACCTGCAAAAAGCGCTGGCTTTGTCCAGGGAAACAGGTGATGAATACGGGGAAGCGGTAAATATGAAATCGATAGGCGTTGTTTATTTAAAGCAGAAAAATTATGTCCCTGCGCTTAATTACTTAAACCAGGCCAGAAAGTTGTCACAGAGTGTAGGAAGCCTTGGTGCAGAAACGGACATTACCTATTTCCTTTCAGAGGCCTATAAGGACGTCCGTAGTTTTGACAGCGCATATATGTATTATGTCCGCTATGCCAGGTTGAACGACAGTATGAATAATGAGGGAAATGAACAGGTGTTGTTCCAGAAAGAAATCCAGTACAACTTTGATAAAAAGGAAGATTCCCTCCATTTCCAGAATGCCTTGTTAAGCAAAAACAATTCCCTGAGCAAACTGCAGCTACGCCAGCAATGGCTGTATAGTATCGGAGTCTTACTGCTCCTGCTGAGTATTGGTGGTTTTATTTTTTACAGGAACCGTAACAGGCATGCAAAACTAGTATTGCAACTGGAAAAAGAGCGCGCCGAGCAAAAGCAGCGGGAGTCGGAGTTTGAGCGGAAGGTGAGTGATGCGGCGTTACACTCGTTACGTTCACAGATGAACCCGCATTTTATTTTTAATTGCCTGAACTCGATTAAACTTTATGCCGTAGAAAATAACCAGGATGCGGCAACCGCATATTTGGGTAAGTTCTCCCGGCTGATGCGGCTGGTGCTCGAGAATTCCAAAAGCGATCGCATCACCCTGCAGCAGGAAGTGGAAACGCTGCAGTTGTATATGGAAATGGAGGCAATGCGTTTCAAGGAAAAACTACAGTACAAAATTGATATAGGGGATAACGTGGATATGGATTATATTGAAATACCGCCCATGCTGATCCAGCCATATATTGAAAATGCGATCTGGCATGGATTGATGCCGAAGGAAGAAGGCGGAACAATCCTGGTGACTTTCATTTGCCGGGAAAACAGCCTTCAGATAACGGTAACTGATAACGGCGTAGGAAGGGCCAGGGCTGCGGAACTGAAAAGCAAGTCGGCCGCGGCACATAAATCATTCGGCATGAGTATTACCCATGAGCGTATCGAACTGATCAACCAGATGTATCAGACCAGTATGTCGGTCGTACTAAATGATCTGTTGGACGAACAGGGAAATGCTGCCGGGACCGAGGTAGTACTGGATATTCCGATTGACTAATTAAGAACAGCTAAGATTTTTTATGAATTCCATCATCAGGACAGTGATTATCGACGATGAACCGGACAGTGTGAAGCTGATGCGGCTGAACATTGAGCGGCATTTTCCGCAACTGGAGATCGTGGGTGCTTTCACCAGCAGCAGCAAAGCGTTGCAGGAAGTAGGTTCACTGCAACCCGACCTCGTTTTCCTGGATATTGAAATGCCGGTGTTAAACGGCTTCGACCTGCTGGAGAAATTGGTTCCGGTTGAGTTTGCTGTTGTTTTTGTAACCGCTTACAATGATTTTGCGATAAAGGCTTTCCGGTTTAATGCACTCGATTATTTAGTGAAGCCTGCTACCATTGAAGACCTGCAGGCTGTAGTAGCCAAAGTGGCAAAACAGCAGCATATCCACGCAGACCAGCTGCAGGTACTTCAGCAGCAATTCAGGAAAGGAAATGTCACGAAGATTGCTATTCCCAGCCAGACGGGTGTAACATTTATCGATCTTAAAGACATCGTGTTTGTGGAAGCTAAAAGTAATTACTCGGATCTCGTGCTGGTTGATAAAAGACGTATCCTTATCTCAAAAACCCTGAAGGATATACAGCCCGTACTGGAGCAGCAGCAGTTCCTTCGCATCCACCGCCAGTATATTATCAATCTCAATGAGGTAAAACATTTTAACCGCAATGATAGCCTGCTGACGATGACGACGGGTGATGTGCTGCCGGTTTCAAGGTTGCAGAAAGATAAGTTGATTGAGCAGTATGGGTGGTTGTGAATCCCCTTTCCCGCATTATTTTTCTTGCGTTATTTAAACATCGCCAGGAGAGAAACTATAGTTGGAGATGGGAAGAATAAAACCTGATGTCATTATTGATTCTTTGGTCTCATTCAAACAAGCAAATAGGGGATAAAGTTACCAGCGATAGGTGTAACGCTAACGGTGTCAACACTTTTTGAGAAATCCGGAAAAATTCTCGGAAATCTTATTACTTTGGCCCCGAATACCACCATTCAACCACCATTTACTTGTCACCCGTGAACCAATTCAGTTCTGCTATTCATCGAGCGGCCGGGCCGGTCCTGCTCGTCCTTGTTTTATTATTCGCTAACACCAGTTTCGGCCAGATGCGGCGAATCCATCTGGGCGAAGACGAAGAGAGTGAAATTTTCAGCGTTCAATTTGTCTCCCCTTCAAAGGGTTTTATTGCCACAACCAGCTATCTCGGTGTTTCCGCTGACTCGGGGAGGACCTACACCGAGCTTCCAATTACAACCAGTAATACTGATTTCGGTGCGCTGCCACCTCAGGATTACTTCGCCATACGGGGAGTAAAAGTGTTTTCCGAGCAGACGATACTCGTTCACGGACACTATTACAATGCTCCGGCGATCCTGCGCAGTACGGACGGGGGACACCACTTTCGCCTCGTTGCCTATACCGCAAATTTCGGTTACCAGAACTTTATCACGGACATGGACTTTGCCGATAACACGGCGGGGTATGCCATTGATAAGTTTAATATCTACAAGACAGTCGACGCAGGTTTAACCTGGTCGATTAAAAACATATCCAACTATTATGCTACCAGTATTGACGTTATCGATGCGAATACTGTTTTTCTTACTTCATCCGACTACAGCAATACACGTATATTAAAAACCGTTAACGGTGGGCTTGGCTGGAACATTGTACCGATTCCGGAAACTTCGGCTTACGGGTCGGTCACCTCGGCCACTTTTTTTGATGTCAATAATGGATGGGCAGTGTTTGACGAGCAGCGGCTCTATCGTACAACCAATGGTGGTACCAGCTGGACGATGCTTAATAACCCCTGGTATCCATCCTTTGTACCGGGTAAGATGAAGTTTACCAGTGCCTCAACCGGATATGCCCCTGATAACTTTCATATCCGGAAAACATCTGATGGAGGGCAGACCTGGGAACGGCTCCCGCGTGACAATAATTTCCAGTATGCAAATTTTGCCCATACCAATTTTTTCTTCCTGAACGAAACTCAGTTCTGGGCGGGGGGGCATCACGACTTTCTCGAACTGACTACAAATAGTGGAGGCACACCAATACCTTCGGCAAATTTTAGTATTGACACAACGGGTGTGTCTGTCACGGCAGGGGTTAAACTCAATAACCTCACCCGTAGTATTTACACGTACCAATGGTATGTGAATGGCAACCTGGTCTCCACCGCCTTCAGTCCGACTTATCTCCACGATGTGCGGCTGCAGCAGGATACTATAAAACTCATAGCAATTAATGGAAGCGATAAGGATAGTATTACACGCTATCACCAGTTCGAGATACCGGTTCTCCCTGTGATAACTGATTTTTATCCTAGAGCAGCGATGGCCGGCACCACCATCTCCATCACAGGTATAAACCTGAATCTTGTGAAAGGGGTAATGTTTGGCGGAACGCCGGCGCAGTCTTTCAGTATTGTTTCACCCACTCAGATAACGGCCGTAGTCGGATCCGGTGCTACCGGTGATGTGAGCGTATGGAGTATACCAAATGTTTTGCTGCCAAAACCGGGATTTACATTTATCACCCCGGTAGCACCCACAGCGCCGGCAATAACCGGAATAAGTCCGGGTTTTGGTCCGGCGGGAACCGCAGTTACTATCAATGGCCAGCGGTTTGCATCAGGCATAACGGGTAACAGTGTTTTTTTCGGGACAATCAAGGCCACGGTTACTGCCGCCAGCGCAACACAACTCACAGTCCGGGTCCCTAGCGGTATCGGTACCGATCCAATCAGTATTCTGAATAACTCAACAGGAAAAACTACACGCTCTACCCTTCAGTTTGTCCCGACCTTCCCGGATAGCACAGACCTTTCGCCAATCAGTTTCGAAAAACAGTTACAACTTAATTATCCATCCACAATTCACGACAGCCGCGTTGTTACAGCGGCCGCAGATTTTGACGGCGATGGCAAACCGGATTTGCTGACCAGCCTGCTTTCCCCGGGCGATACGATCGCCATCTATCGCAACACAACCGCCTCCGGCGGGGCAGTCAGTTTTGGAAACCGAAATGTTCTTGCCTCGATCCCGCAACCTTACTATACATCCATTACTACGCCGGATTTGAACAATGATGGCAAACCCGATGTGCTTTTCGGAGCGTCAGATAACCGTGTCGTTATTTTTATAAACAACAGTTCGCCAGGAACAATCAGTTTCAGGGGTTTGATATCATTGGCCATAAACAGCCCTTTCGTCGATGTCACCAGTGGGGACATCGATGGCGACGGTTGGGAGGATATAGTAGCCAGTATGCGCGAAACTGATAGGGTAATCATTTTTAAGAATAAGTCGGTAACAGGGGAAGTTCCGGAATTTGATCAGCTTCCGTATATCGATGCACCTGCTCCCCAGAGCGCCACAATTGCCGATCTCGATGGGGACGGGAAAAAGGATTTGCTGATAATTTCATACCAGGTTTCATACTATGCAAGGAAATACATCAACCGCAGCCAGCCGGGACAATTGATTTTTGATTACGCTGGACGGTTTTCCTTGGGAGCAGGGCTGAACGGCCCCCGATTTGGCGTAGTTGACTGGAATCTGGATGGCAGACCTGACCTCATGATTCCAGCAGATAACGTCGTCCGTTTTTACAATAATGCCAGCACACCAGGGGATATCCAATTCAACAGTGATGTTACGACAAGGGAAACATTTGGCTATCTGAACCCTGTTGCAGCATCACTTTCAGGAGACCGTAGGCCGGATTTACTCACCGCTGGCGGCCGGCAGTCTGCGATATCTAACCTGACGGTTAACGGTTCCTTTGGATCCGGGCTGAACCAGGTATGGACAGATATGCCGCTGTGGTATCCGACCGGTTCCAGCAGTGCCGACTTTAATAACGATGGCAAGCCAGACCTCGCAGGAGGCTTACGCGAATATGATGCGTTTGTTGTTTTTGTTAACCGCAATGGAGAGGATAGAACCATCAAAATTTGCCAGGGCAGTGGTTCGCAACATTCCGGTTTTACTGAGCGGTCACCGCTCTATTGGGAAGAAAACCGGGGTGCGGGTTTTGCACGGATAAATGATAGTGAGAACATTCAAGGTACAACCACGCAGGTGCTTAGTTTCAGTAACATTCCCGACAGCTGGAACGGTTACAAGTATCGTAGCGTCAGCCCGCAGGGGCCGTCGGCTGTTTTCACACTTGATATCGGTAACAAAGTTTTGCCGGTCATTAACATCACACAGTTGAATCCCCTTAGCTGTTATGGTGATACCATCCGTTTCCGCGGCGATACGTTGCACTACGGACCAAACTCCACTATTGTCTGGCAGGTAAATGGGGTGAGGAAAGGTTTAAACTCTCTCGACTGGCAATACGGGGATTTCGCGAATGGTGACACAGTGCGCGCGATCACCTACTACACGCATCCCTGTTACGGATTCCTGTCTGATACCAGTAACTATATCATCATGTCCGTTCCCGGCGGAACGCCCAAAGCAACTATATCCACCATTTCAACGTTTGCCTGTCAGAACGATACCCTGCGGTTTGTGTCTGCTTTTGAGAATATCCCTGACGGAGCTACCTACCAGTGGAAAGACGGTGGTGCCATAATCCCGGGAGCAACTGCTCCTGTCTATACCACTGGCCCTGTTGTAAGAAATATCAGTCTTGAATTGGAAGTCACAATAGCCGGTTGTTCCACGCCCAGGGTGGTGAAAAGCAATACGGTTTATATTCCATATCGTGGAACTGACACACGGGTTGTGATTAACTCTCCGATCACTGTTCCGCTTTGTACAGGTGTAATGCATACGTTTGAAGCGATACCTTACGGTACGGAAGGGCTGCCAGTTTCTTATTTATGGTTGGTGAATGGCCGGCCGACCGGCACTGACAGCTCTGAGTATTCCGTGGCTACACTTCAAGAGGCTGATACCGTCCAGGTATGGATGGCACTTAAGTTTGATGGATGCCAGGACAGTTCCTACTTCCTCAGCCAGTCGCATGTTGTCCAGATCAAAGGCTCGCCCGTTAAACCCTCTATTACAGTTACACCGGACAGCATCATCAATATCTGCAGGGGTTCTTACGTAACATTCAACGCACAGATCACCAATGGGGGTGCCGAGCCGAAAATTATCTGGCATTGGGGCAGCGGTTTCGATTATGCGTGGGGCAATGGCCTGACCTGGGAAAAATCATTCTATGATAATCTTACGGTAGTTTATGCAGTGTTGTGGAATTCCGACTTCTGCGCTATTCCTAATACGGACACTACTGACTTTATACTGGTTTCCACCAGCGGTATCGAAAACCAGTATCTCGACCTGCTTGCATCTGCTGATACCATATGTGCAGGTGAATCCGTTACCTACACAGCGCAGAACAGGTACGGTGGATTCAATCCCACTATCAGGTGGTTCAAAAACGGCGTGCCGCTAGCTCATACCGCCTGGCAGATAGAATTGAATGGCCTGGTCGGAGGGGACAAAATCTATTGCGAAATGACCAGCAGTTCCGATTGCAGCGTCAGCCAGACAACCAGAAGCAAGACAGCAACCGTGGTAGTGGCACAGGCGCTGTCGCCGCGGGTGAGCATTGCCGGGAATAATATATTGGAACCCGGTGCTTCCACGCAACTCACATCAACCGTTGTGAACGCCGGAGGCCTGACGGGATTTGAGTGGCAGGATAGCACAAGCAATCATACGTGGCGCGCTCTCTTCACGGGGGATATCGCCGCTTACCAGTTTTACCCGGTTGAAAATGATCACAGGATCCGGCTGAAAATTGAAGGAGTGTCCGGGTGTAACAATCAACCATATGTTATTTACAGTAATGTGCTGGCAATGGAGCTGGTAGAAACCGGTACAGGCCGAACCGCTGTAGCCTTTCCCAATCCGGTGACCAACGCGGTAAGGGTCGATAGCCTGAATATAAGCGATGGATGGATAATGTCCGAGATACTGAACCTTTCCAATCCGCAGGCAACGTTGAAGAAGTCTGTTGTCGGGCAAACTTCAGTTAGTTTTGATGTATCCATGTTGCCTCCCGGTCAGTATATGATCAGGGTTACGGGATCAAGGAAACGCCCATTGGTGATAAGGTTCACAAAGATGTGATGAATAAAAAAGAATACGAACTACAAGGCTGCCGCGGAGATATCCGGGGCAGCCTTGTGTTTTGGCAGCGAAGAATTTTGCTATGCTGCGGTTTCTGTTCAGAATTTTCCAAAAAGTCCAATAAATTCTCTGCCAGTCAACAAGAGTATCTTCCCGGTACTGAGTATGGCTACGCACCCGGGTCAATGGTACCGGTCAAAGTGACCTCATTGCAACCGTTTACATCAGAGCCATCGATTTTCCATTTCCTGGTTCTACGCCTCCGATACATTGGTGGCGACCAATGATTGCATGGTAAGAAAAAGAAGAAGGGAATTAAATCCTCCTGCAGTGGTGGCGATGCAGCTTACCCACAAGTTGAACCGGGCCTAACCAGTGTCTTTTAAATGCCTATAAAAACCGGTGAATATTCAATCGATTGGGAACGGGTCTCCTGAAATATAACCAGTCATACCCTGATAAGCATTACCGTCTTTAATAAGCATGATGTCTTTCATAAGGAAGTCATTTGAATTCGGTACATCCACCATTTTCACCAATGATCCGTCTTTCATCGACAACACGACAATTATTCCACGCCTGTTGAACTGGTTATTGATCTGGATGATCTGCTGGTAAAAGTATAGGTTCGTATTGTCGGTAAGCAATGCTGTATAACTTGTCTGGAAATGGTCTGTTGGGTGAGATTGTCGAAGTTTTTCAAATATTTTTTGCGATGGAAGAGCAATGGAATACTCCAACCCGGCAGGGCCTGTACACGTTAAAGTCTGATTATATTCCAGTTGGTAAAATTTACCATCCTTGATCAGTTCGGAGTGTCCGGTATGGTTATAGGCTGCGAGGGTCGCACCGTTGACGGGGCTACTACCCAGCCACTCCGTTCCCCCTTTAATGTTGATCCAGACCAGTCCGGCATCCTGGTATAGCCCAAAAGGCGTAAGGTTTCCATGATCATCAGATGCCCATACCCGGTCGCCATTTTCCGGATTAAATCCGGATAGTTTGTGAGCTGCGTAAATGCCATCTGTTGTAAGA
>SDZZ01000172.1 GCA_004173255.1 Chitinophagaceae bacterium
CGGTAACCTTATACCCTGCTTTGAGGAAAACTTTCGCTGTAACAAGCCCGCTTATGCCGGCGCCGATAATTGCAATATGTTTCATGTTATTTTTTTTAGATGATTATTTTTTGATAAATTTTATGGTCAGTGGTTTCACCCCGTCATCGATCCGGATAAAGTAAAAGCCGTTGCTTAACCCCCCGCCAGGTAAGCTGATCCGGTTGGATCCTTTGACTATATCCATTGACTTTTTTGTGGCGGTCCGGCCGTTCATGTCCAGCACAGCGATGTTCACGCGTTTATTGCCGGGTGACGTAACCAGTAACCCGATCGTTTCCCCGGCAACCGGGTTGGGTGATACGAGCGCGCTGAGTGTGAGCACATCCCCGCGTTTGATGAAAATCACGGAAGAATAGGTTGGCGCTGTATTTCCTTCCACCATCCTGATCCGGTAATAGAAAGATCCGTCGGCATCCGGATCAGTAAGCGTAAACCCGGCCCCGCAATCGGAGGCGTTGGCATTGACCGTTCCGATGGTATTGAAGCTGCTGCCATTCGCACTTCTTTCCACGTAAAATGTAACGGCCTCCGTGCAAGAGGCGGCCCACTCCAGTTTATTCGTGGTGCCATCATTACTGCCGGTAAACGACAGGATGTGCACTGGCAAAACTGAAATGGTGTTTTTGCCAAAATAAAAAGACGAAAAGGAAGTTACATCCGCCTCATACACGTAGTCTGCCCCCCATGCGTTTGGTATAGTAGCAACCGCCGTTGCCGGCTTATCGAGCGAAGCTGAACATTCATCTTCATTTTTAAAAACCTGCAGCTGGCCATGGGTAAATAATCCGGAGTTGGGCGTTGCTTTCAGTTTGGTGAACTCTGTTTTCCGCACATATAACCGAAGGCTCACAGGTGTTGAAGGTTGGTTGTCCACCGTGATGGTAATGTTCCGGTCGAGGTAAATGTTTCCGTTACCATCTTTCCGGGTATCAGCATCATGGACGTAGTACTTCACGTTCACCCGTCCCAATACATTTCCGTTCGCTTTGATTTCTGCAATGGCATCCCCATTGTCGTTGGTAAACGGTACCCATTCATTAAAGTTGGCAGCATCGATTACGGCACCACCACTTGTTTCGCATTGCCCTGGAACGCCGGAGGCAACCATGGCAGGCGCCCTCAGGATGCGGCCAGGTGATGGGTCGGCGCCATTGATTTCAAAAAAGTCAGTTCTTGGAACCAGGATTTTCGTAACAGGATCAAATTCAAAGATGCCACTGTTGCTGACCGGCGATTCGCCACGGAGCGCATATCCGTAGAGTTTATGGTTGTGGGCGAGTAAGGTACTTGAAGCCGAACGTACGCCCTGTGTGGCAAATTGATGGAGCGGTGTGATGGTCGTTGCACCCGGGATCATTTCAAAAATCATCCCGCTGCTGTTCAGCCCTCCATACGCTACGCCGTACAGTTTACCATCCATCAGTTCGAGACCGTGTTGCATGCCCTGTCCATCAGGCTGCCCCTCGAAATGGTATTTGGTTGCGAATCCGTTGATCACCGGGTTATACTCCCAGATGGTGCCATAGCCGTAGGTGCCACCAGCGGCAGCCGTTCCATAAAACCGGTCATTGTACACCACCATCTGGCCATTGATGTATTCACCCTTGTTTTTATCAATGACCACTCGCACACTTAATTCGTTGGTGGTAGGCAGGTACTCGAACAGGGTGCCGAGGTTATTGTTGGAACCTGCCCGGGTAACGCCATACAGTTTGCCATTGTAAGAAACCAGCTGGCCATCCGGGTTGATGCCGGTACTATTGGAAAAGTCATACAGCTTGGTGAAAAGATTGATGGAAGGGTCGAAGGAAAAAAGAGTACCGCCATCATTGGCGCCACCGGAAGGCAGGGTGCCGTAAATTTTTCCGTCAGTATGTAATGTAAGTCCGCTGTTCCTGACTATGGAAATATCACCTGCCGCGTCATTGAATAAATAGCGGATTGTATACTTCTGAGTTTCCAGGTCATATTCATAAATACCGCCATCCTGTGCCGGTCCGCCGCCGGTAGTGATCCCGAACACGCGATGATCGGCATACAACAGGTTGCCGCCCGGATGCCGCAGGTCATACGAGCCAAATTCGACCTGGTTTTCCAGTTCATCGGTTACGGGGTCGTATTGATAAAAAGCACCGTCGTCAAAAGCTGCGCCGCCGCTGGTAAAGCCGTACAGTTTGTCTTCATAATCCATCATGCCACCCCAGGAATACCGGCCTTCGGATGCGGTCAGTTCGTGTTTAACCAAATAAGACTGATTGAAAGGATTAAACTCGAAGATCACCCCGCTGTTATAATTACCCCCGCTCTGGGTAATGCCATACAGCCGGAAATTATGTACACAGAGATAACCACCGGGCCGGCTGCCATTGGACGCTGACATGTCCACGCGTTTGGCAATGCTGTTCAGCAGCGGGTCGTACTGGTACAGGGTGCCTTCGTTGAAGGCACCACCACTCACTGTTACTCCATAAAAGTAAGTGCCATACAGCACGAGCCCTCCATCGGGGCTGTGACCGGTGTTGTTGGTAAAATCGATTTTTTTCTGGTACTCGTCTGTGTCGGGATCAAAGCTGAAAATGACCCCCTTGTTGGAAGCGCCTCCGCTGGCAGTGGTGCTCCACAAAAGATTATTCAATAATTGCAGGCTGCCGAATGGTCCGGACCCGGTGGCCTGTGAAAAGTCGTATCTTTTTTCCAGTTCATTACCTACCGGGTCAAATGAAAAAATGGTTCCGCCACCGGTGACACCTGCAGATGTGGCAAGGCCATAAAATTTGTCATTGGTCCAGGTCAGTTCGCCGTGGGGACGTGTACCAAGTTGAAGGTTAAAATCGGCTTTCTTGCTGCAGGTTTTGTTAACGGGATCAAACTGGAAGATGGTACCATATCCCTGTCCGCCATCTGCACTGGTCGCATACATCTTGTTATTGTGTAAGACGAAGTTGCTATAGGGGTGGCTGATTCCATGATAAAACAGGTCGATCAGCTTCTTGAAAATCCCCGTTGCCGGGTCGTACTCATAAATGATTCCGTCATCATTCATGCCGCCATATCGCATCAGGCCGTAGAGTTTGCCATCAAAGGCAGTGGGGGCCTGGGAGGAAGGAGCCCGTCCGCTCACCGGGTACGTGAACGCGGGTTTGATATGCTGGGCGGTACCATTGGGTTTCAGGGTAAATAGTGTCCCTGCGCCCGATTCGGCTCCTTCCTGGGTAGTGCCCCAGAACTGGTAAATGCCCTGGGCATCAAGCGGGGTTATAAAAACAACCAGCACCAGGCCGGCAAGCAGTAAGTATAATTTTCCCATGGTGTTTTATTATTGAGAGGCTAAACTAACATTGGTGCGGGCGGTTGCGATGGCGGAATTAACGGAAAAGGCTTCCCGGTTAACGGTTGCTGATCCGTGCAATGTTTAGAGTGGTTGATGTTTGAAGGAGCGGATCAGCCTTCGGGGGAGATGACATTCGTTTTTTTTGTGAGGCTCGCAGGGGCAATCATGCAAAAAGAAGGGTTACCGGATAACCGATAACCCCTGACCGTCCAAAGTCAATATTATTACTGTTTTGAAAGCTCAAATTCGCCGTCAGATGGATCTGTTTCCCCATCACCATAACTTCCGTTCAGGGTCCCTTCTTCCTCATTATACTTCGCGGCAAGGTTGTATTTTGTCTCATCACCTGTATATTGATACACGCTGAAGAACACACCGTCTTCTATTTTCCAGGTGCCGGTACCCAGCACGTTGTTTGCCTGGTTCAGCACCTCAAGTTTACCACCAGCTTTAATGTTGAAAGCATAATAGAAAACCAGGTTACTCGAGTTGCCCTTGAACGTGCCAACCCATTTACCTTCTATCGGTTCGGCAGGAGGTGCCTGTACATCATCGTTTTTTTTACTGCAGGAAACAAGGGTCATGATTGCGATGGCACATACGGCCAGTGATTTGATGCTTAACGTTTTCATTTTTGATTATTTGTTATTGTCTGTTTTTGTTTGACAGGTCAAAGATGCATTGGCAAAGGGGTTCCTGAAATAGCGGCTTAACGGATAGGGGTCTTCGTTTAACGAAACAGCCCTTATCTTTATCCCAGATAAATTTTTGCCATGATGGAGTCGGATATAGACGTCCTCCGCAAACGGATTGAGGAGCTGGAAAAAGAAAACGCGGTGCTGCGTCAGAACAGCGGCGTTGCTGGCCCGGTCGATTCGGTTGCTGTTCCGCCCGAAATACAACCTGTCTTCCAGCGTGCGCAGGAAACGGTAAGCAGCTATTTCCGGCAGTTGCGCCTTGAGCCGGGAAAAGGTACCATTGAAATCAATGATGAACGTTATGTGCTGGTGCGGGCTTCTACCCTGTCGAAAGATTTTCTGCAAAGTGTACAGGGACTGTATGCTGACCGCGGTGAAGAAGAGGCCCTCTCCATTGGGAAAAATCTACTGTTCGATGTATCGCATGTGCTTGGTATCAACGACGCCCGCAACTTCCATCATAAGATGAACCTGACCGATCCGCTGGCTAAACTTTCAGCCGGCCCCGTACACTTTGCCTACTCCGGATGGGCCTTTGTTGAAATCCTTCCGGAAAGTAATCCAGTTCCCGGAAATGATTTTTACCTCGTGTACAACCATCCCTATTCGTTTGAGGCAGATTCCTGGGTACGTGCAGGGGTGAAGGCATCCAGCACGGTCTGTATCATGAACTCCGGTTATTCTTCTGGCTGGTGCGAGGAAAGCTTTGGCATCCCATTGACCGCAGTGGAAGTAAGTTGTATAGCGCGGGGTGATAAACATTGCACATTTATCATGTCGCCACCCGAACGCATCGAAGAACACCTTGCCCATTTCCATAAGGATGCGCAGGGAGTCCGTGGCCAGGGCCATTATACCATTCCCACCTTTTTCCAGCGCAAGCAGGTGGAAGAAGAAATGCAGCGGGCACGGCAGATGGCCGAAGCATCGGCAAAAATGAAAACAGACTTTCTTGCCAACATGAGTCATGAGCTGCGGACCCCGCTGGGCGCGATCCTTGGCTTTACCGGATTGCTGAAAAAAACGGCTGTTGATAAACAGCAACTGGAGTACATCGATACCATCAGCCAGTCGGGCAACAGCCTGCTTGGGGTGATCAATGATGTGCTGGACCTGTCACGACTAGAAGCAGGTAAATACACTATCCGTTCATCTGTGTTCAATGTGAGCGAGCTGATGGCGTCCCTGCACCGCATGTTTATGCCCATGGCAACCGGAAAAGGGTTACGACTTGATCAGTATACGGACGAAGAGATCGGGTGGGATTTGAACGGCGATGCGGCCAGACTTTCGCAGGTGTTGACCAACCTGGTTGGTAATGCAATTAAGTTTACGGCAAAAGGTTCCGTCGGTTTATTTTGTGAATTGGTTAAAGAGAATGATCAGGAGGTTGACCTGCTCTTCCGGGTGCAGGATACTGGTCCGGGTATACCGCCGGACAAGATCGATATGATCTTTGACCGGTTTACCCAGGCGGATATGGAAAGTAACCGGCAGTTTGGAGGGGCTGGACTTGGACTGGCCATCAGCCGGCAACTGACGGAACTGATGGGTGGTGAATTATCGATCCTAAACCGGGAGAACGGTGGAGTGGAGTGTGTGTTAACGATCCGTCTGCCGAAAGCAGCGGTCGGGGCCGGACAGGTTCTTAATGGCGAAGGTTTGGGTCAGGAGCTGGTGCAACGACAGTATGGTTCAACGGGTCAGTATGGCCACTTCCGTCAGTCATCGCTGCAACCACGGAGCGATAAGCCCTCAGTGATGATTGTAGAAGACAACCCGATTAACCAGAAACTGGTTGGGATTATGCTGACCAATAATTCATACAACGTAGTTACTGCGGGTAGTGGGGAAGAAGCAATTTCCATTTTGACGGGAAAAACCGGACATCAGCCGGTTGACCTGATCCTGCTTGATATCCAGATGCCCGGGATGGATGGCTACGAGACCTGCCGGCGCATCCGTGCGGATCTTGGCATCAATGTTCCCGTAATTGCCATTACTGCCCATGCACTGGATGGGGAATGTGAGAAATGTTATGAGGCAGGTATGCATGATTACCTGGCGAAACCATTCACTGAAGAACAGCTGCTGGAGCGGGTTGCAGCGCTTTTGAATAAAAAAGGGAACGAAGGGCCATTGGTGAACCTTGATTTCCTGCGCAGGCAATCAGGAACCAACGACAAACTGTTAACTGACATGATCCAGCTGTTCCGGCAGCAGGTGCCGGAACAGCTGGACAAAATAAGGGATGGTCTTGCAAACGGCAATGTTCTGGCGGTAGCCCAGGCCGTTCATGTATTAAGAAACAGTACCGGCTTCTTTGGACTTACCCCGGTGCTTGGCGATGATTTACTGGCGATGGAACGGGAAGCGCGTACCGATGGATCTGCAATCAGGCTTGCACAGATGTTTGAACGGACCGAACCCATTTTCCGTCAGGTCCTGGAAGAGCTGGAAACATTTATCCAAACAAAATCCCGCTGACCGTGTCGTTAAAAACAATCATTGTTGAAGACGAAGCGCTGAGCCGGTTGTACCTCGGCAACCTGCTGCTGCAATATTGCCACGGGGTCGAGATAGTAGCCAGTGTGGCAACGGAGCAGGAAGCGGTGACCGCCATCAATACACACCGGCCCGGATTGCTGTTGCTCGACATAGAACTACAGCATGGGTCGGGCTTTGAAGTATTAAACAGGATCACCGAGCCGTATCCTTATATCGTGTTCACTACTGCTTTTGATGATCGGGTATTAAATGCCATCCGCTTCAGCGGGATTGATTTCCTGGAGAAACCAATTGATATGGAAGCCCTCGCAACCCTGACAAACCGGCTAAGCGAGCAACCTGTAATACCGGCACAACCTTCGCTGCCCTATCTGCGGGAAACGCTGGCCAACAACTACCAGCCGCAACACCTGGCGGTGAACACCGAAGAAGGTACCAGGTACCTTAAGATAACAGATATCATCCGGATGGAGGCTATCGACCAGCAAAAGATGTTATGTGTTTTGAGAGGTCTGGCTCCTGTGACTATTGTCGCGAACATCAGTGATATGAATGGTTTACTTGAGCCCCAGTTTTTTTTCCGGGTGCAGTTGACCCATCTGGTTAACCTGGCGAATGTTACCGGTTGGAAGAATGCTGACCTGGTTTTGGTAAACGGGGAACATATCCCGGTGTCGGCAAAAAAAGAGCAGCAGGTCCGGGCGCTATTGGCGGGTCGGTGATTATTCCCTTTATTCAAACCAGCCGCCTCGACATCAGTTGCATGAACTCTTCCCGTTTTTTTGGTGAGATGGCGATCATCGAATTATCGTTCATGATAGCATAGCCACCATCTGTCTTTACCATTTTCCGCACTTCTTTCAGATGGATCATGTGTGAATTATGCACGCGGAAAAATGCGTGTTCGCTGAGCAGCAATTCATATTCCTTCAGGTTCTTGCTGACCATGATCTTACGGCCATCCTTCATAAAAAAGGTGGTATATGGCCCATTGGCTTCCAGCCGGATGATGGTGGACAGTTGCACAAATTCGATGCCGTCAGCGGTGGACAGGCTGATCGAAAAATCGTCACCGGCAGGGCGCTTGAGGTTATTGATTAGTTGGTCCAGTTTATTGCCCGATGATTTCTGTTCGATGGTTTCCGTGGCTTTAATTACGGCTTCCTGCAGTTCTTCCACATTGAGTGGTTTGAGCAGGTAGTCGACCGCGCTGAACTTAATCGCCTTGATGGCGTAGTGGTCGTACGCTGTGGTAAAAATGAGGTGGAAATTCCGGTCGCCTACTTTTTCAATCACATCAAACCCGGTACCGGTCTGCAGTTCGATATCCATAAATACGATCTGTGGCTTTACCTGGTCGATCAGTGCTACCGCTTCCTGGACATTGGCAGCCGTTCCCAGCAATTGTAGCTGCGGACAAAATTCTTCCACCATACTCCGGAGGAATTCGCGGCTGCGGATTTCATCTTCTACTATGACTGCTGTATATTTCATTGGCTGGTTATTCCTCTAAGGTAACTTTTTCGGGTGGGTGAGGGTCGCAGTTCACCGAAAATGCATTTTGACTTAACAAAACAGCGGATTCGCTTAACGGACGCAGCAGGGGTGAATCCCTCATTACTGTAACTTGTGATCCTATATGCATCGTGTTACCAGACTCCTTTTCTGCCTTATTTTATCAGCCACTTATGCGGGGGCAACGGCCCAGTCGTCCTACAATTTCCATAACCTTTTCCTCGACGATGGCCTTTCCGACGCCCGTGTCAATTGCATAGTGCAGGATAAATTCGGGTTTATGTGGTTTGGGACCAACAACGGCCTGAACCGGTATGATGGTTATTCGATGCGGAATTTTTACGCGGGCAGGGAGGGTGGCCAGCTTCCATCGAACGAGATACTTTCATTGTTTACTTCAAAAAACGGTGCGTTGTGGGTGGGCACCGCGCGCGGACTTGTCCGGTACAATTTTGCGGCGGAAAAATTTTCTAAAATTGATAGCACGGATTTTACTTCAGGTCTGCTCGCGTCGATGCCGGTCAACGCCCTGCAGGAAGATGCACAGGGCCAGTTGTACGTGGGTGGCACGGATGGTTTGTTCCGGTTGTCATTACCCGCAGGAACCTGGAAGAACATGGGAGAAATGATGGGCGTTTCACAAAGGCTGAAGCAGGTGCGTAAAATAAAGTTTTATAATCCGTCCGTGTTGTTCGTGACTACCAACACGAACTTGCCGTTTTTCCAGCTGGACCTTACCAGGAACAGGGCAGACAGCATCTTGTATAAAACGGAGTTCGGGGAAGGCTGGAACTACAACATGTTTGGGTTGGAAAAGCTGAA
>SDZZ01000173.1 GCA_004173255.1 Chitinophagaceae bacterium
AAATCAAGAATTTTACTGAACTCCTCTTCCGTCAGATCTGCGTCGGCGATCCAACGGTCCGACAATTCTTTGGTAAGGAACAGCGGCATCCTGTTTTTATTATCACCATCATTGTGGATATTCTTCATTAGTCCGTTGGCTGCACGTGTAATAATGGTATACGTATATAATTGCTGCAGTTCACCTGTTTCCATATCGGGTGTTTCCACTACGGAGTAAAGGCCGGGCAGGAAAAACATCGGTTGTGCAGGAATGGTAATGAAATAAGGTACCTTCTTTTTCCATCCCTTAATAGCGCGGTGTTCGTAAATGCCTTTGACCGGCACCAGGCAACGACGGTTGCGGATCTTGAACCAGTAGGAACTTTTATCACCCAGGATCCGCTCGCTCCGTGCGTTGAGCATACTGGTCCTTTGCCGGGCAAATCCTTTTACGTCTTTTACATAAAACGGTATACAACCCCATTCCATCAGCCGGCAATGCAATTGATGGTCGTCCCGGTTACGAAAAATAATGGGATGGTTACCATGTGAATGGCCAATGATATGCGTGCCCGCCTCAAAATCAAACGCGATCTGTTCATCAAATACCAGGTCGGGGAAATAATCACCGAGCACACGCAATTCAACCGTAAATGAAATATCATAACACATATCAGTACCTGTCCAGGTCAGCGAGTTTGAACCGAATCTCCTGACCGGAGTACTTTAAAATTACAAAAAGCTCACCGAACACCAGTTGCAACTTCGGGGTAATGGTCCTGTCGGCGCCCACCCTCCACTTGGTATGCTGTGCCACGTAATTGCGGATGCTTTTACTGTATCGGTCGTTCAGTCGTTTCTCCAGTTTTTTAATGTCGTCGGTGAATGCGGCAAACACCCGGTATTTTGATCCTGGCTCCAGCATTTCCAGTAATTTTTTCCGGTGTACTTCCCGTTCCAGGTCAATGATGGCGCGGTACTGATCGGTCAGTGCATTAAAATGGATCCTGGCGAGGCCAAGGTCATCATAGTCCGACAACAGGATCGCCACGCTGGCATCGTCACCGAATGCGTGGGTTGCATGGACATTCTGCTGCGACACCAGGTAGCGCCGGTTCATTTCGCGCAGGCCGGGGATCATCTTCAACTGGAATTTTACATATGGGTTCAGCATGCGCAGATGCTTTTATTAATTTTTTACATGGATCACCTGCCTGATATCGGTGGTGAATTTCTGTGAAATATAATCCGCTTTCAGCCGGTACCTCTTCTCAAAACCCTGTACGGCGAAGCGCACAATCTCTTTGCCAAGCGAGCGGTTTAGTTTATCCATCGCCTCCATTACCTTTTTATCGCGCGGGCGGTCAACGTCATCGAAGAGCGAGGACTGTACTGCATCTTCGGGCACAAACCCGCCTACTATGACGCCGCACTTCATATAGTTGAGGCCAGGGCGGAAGATAAGGTCAAGCCCCTTAAGGCAATATTTAATGATCTCTGCTGCGTTATTGGTCGGCGACTGCATTTCGATATCGATTGAATGGGAGAACTGCTGGTCGGCTGTGCGAAACGGGTTGGTAGTGATGAACACGTTCAGGAAACGCGCGCAGCTTCTTTCATTCCGCATTTTCAGTGAGCAGCTGGCGGCGTGGTTGGCAATGGCTTCTGCCAGCAGGCTTTTATCCTGGGTCAGCCGGCCAAAGGACCGCGAGGTGCAGATATTTTTTTTCTTCTTTGGTTCAAATTCCCAGGTAATCGACGGGACACCGTTGAGTTCATTGAGCAACCGCTCCCCCACCACGGTCATCTGCTGCCGGATCCAGTCGGCCGGTGCTGTCCTCAGGTCTGCAGCAGTTTTGAAACCATGCCTGGAAAGGAACGATGCGTACTCATGACCAATGCCCCATACGTCGCCGATTTCTGTAGCCGCCAGCGCGTCGCTGAGCAGCGATTCATTCGCCAGCCAGTGCACCCCAAGTTCCTTATTGTTTTTCTTGATATACCGGTTGGCCAGTTTCGCCAGTGTTTTGGTAGGTGCTATGCCCACCGACACAGGGATGCCGGTTTGCTGGCCAATGGTCCTTTTAATCATCAGTCCCAGCTGCAGCAGGTCAGTATAGGCCATCTCACTGAGGTCAAGGAATGCCTCATCGATCGAGTACAACTCGAGCCTCGGTACAAAGGACGCAAGGATAGTCATTACCCGGTCACTCATGTCACCATACAAGGTGTAGTTACTGCTGAACACGGCAACATTTTTTTCACGGATGAGGTCACGCACCATGTATTCCGGTGTGCCCATCACAATGCCCAGTGCCTTGGCCTCATCGCTCCTTGCAATTACACATCCGTCGTTATTGCTCAGCACTACTACCGGCCTGCCATTGAGTGAAGGATCAAACACCCGCTCACAACTGCAGTAAAAATTATTACAGTCAACCAAAGCAAACATGGCGAAAGTCTTTTGGGTTACTGATAATGTGGATCACAACACCCCAGATTTTAAGTTCGGTTTCATCGGCCACTTCGATCTCCTGGTATTTCCGGTTAGCCGGTATCAGTTTGCAGCGGTGCTCATTCACCTGCAGGTATTTTACTGTAAACTCCCCATTGATATAGGCCAGTACAATATCGCCGTTGCCGGCTTTGACTGAACGGTCCACCAGCAGGTAACAGGTTGGAGGGATAAATGCATTGATCATCGAATTACCCGTACAGCGAACAACGAAGGTGGCCTCGGGGTGGCGGATCAGGAAATTATTCAGGTTGATCCTTTCTTCCACGTAGTCGGCCGCCGGTGAGGGAAAACCGGCATTGACGGAAAGGTCCATAAAGGGGACCAGGAAATCGTTCATTTTTACAGCATCCATTGGAGCGCGAATTTTAATATGGTCCGGAATAGTGACAGCAGCAACATGAAAGCCGCAACCAACTTGACTATCAGGCTATTCATTGCGGAAATCATGTTACTAATATTATTAGCAATTCTACGCTAAAAAAATGAGTATGGAAAGAAAAGATTTTACGGGTTGTGGGTTAGCAGTTTAAGCATGGAAAAAGAAAGTAACGGGCACAAAAAAGGGGTCTCGCCTTGCGGCTTGACCCCGATATACATCATCTGGAAAACTAAGGAAACAAGGTTGGACTAAACAATGAACGGATCTACAATTGCTAAGACGGCCTCTTTCGTCAGTGGTTCATCGAAAGCTTCTGATGCAGCTTCGGCAGTGATACCCGACGCAATGCCGGTGATCTGCACGGTAGCCTGCATGGTAGTTTCCTCACCATCATAACTTGCCTGTACCGCAGTAGTATCGATACCACTTTGTTTCAGGGTAATCCATGGTTTTACATTTACGCCTGCGGGAACCAGTCCACCGTTTGCTTTACGCATCTGGCGGATATGTGACGCGTGACGTGCTTCAACCGAGTGGATCTGCAGGGCAACCTGTAATACATCGTTGTTGGCGATAAGCGAATCCATCGCTGCCTGGCCTTTATAGGCACGTACACCGGTGTCTTCAAATGTTTGCGCTACTGCAAGGAACAATGCGTAGTTGGTAAATGCATCCTTGAACGGACCATTACCGCTACCGTTACCTCCGGAGAGGTCAAATGTTGGCTTTGTAACAGGGGTTCCTCCGGCCGCAGTGATCGCGCCTTTCAGCAGGTTCACGTGGGCGGTTTCGTGTGCACCGATGGTCTGGATAGCGCCGAGGGGAGCGCCTGAAGGAATAAGGTTGGTCGCTGCGAGACCTGCCTTATAAAATTCATCTTCCAGGTATTCGAGGGTAAGTGCGTAGTTCAGGATGTCGAAAAGGGATGAGGTGCCTTGTCCGTATGCTTTTTTGAACATAGAACCAAACAGGACCGGTACAGATGCAAGTGCGATCTTTCCCGAAACCTTCATGAAACCCTTCATGGCATGCCTGCGGGTGTCGAGTTTTCCGTATACTTCCGGATCAACTTTTTCTATCTCGTTGAGAATATGTTTAACATTCATGATGAGTTGTTTTAAGAAGTTGGTAAATTTTTACCTGACACCTTCGTGGTGAGGAAAGTGTTTGCTGTCATCAGTACTTCCGGAGGTGCAATTGCTTTGTCAAGACCATTCATGTCAATGGCAGTGTTGTCGGCAAATGTTCCGTTGCTGATGAGGTCGCGGATGTAGGCGGCATGACGTGCTTCAACCGATACAATCTTGCCTGCCAGTGTCAGGTAAGCCTTACCGTTGGAAGTAGTGCTGATCAGTTTACCCGCACCGTTGTACGCGGCAACACCAAGATCTTCGAAGGCTTTCGCGGTTGCGAGTACCTGGTCGCGTTTGGTGAAGTCGAGCGAACCCCAGTTAGGCGTCAGTGCAACGATAGCACCTGAACCAAGGGGAGCTTTGAAGAATTCGCGGTGGGCGATTTCGTGGTCGCGGATATCCTTCAGCAATGCGGCTTCCGCAGCGGGAATGCTTGCATAAGGTGCTTCCAGGACTTTTGTGTAGAACGCGGCTTCGAGTTGTTCCAACGCATAAGCATAGTTCAGGATACCGACGTCGCCGGAACCCAAATCAATACCATCTGTGTTGTTGTTGTCATCGTCGTCGTCTTTGTTGCATGCGGTAAAAGCTACTGCCAGCATTGCCGCTCCACCTGCGTATCCAAGGAAGTTCCTTCTTGACACTGGGTTAGCATTGTGCACATTGGTCAATAGCGATCCGTTGCCAGATTCAATGATCTTGGACATACGCTAAAATTTTTGATAAGTGATTAAAGAGATTAATTGAGTTGGCTCCAGGGAGTTGGTATTCCTAGTTACGCAATTAGTATTCCAATGGATTTTATGTTTCGAAAATAATGTTAAGATGAGCGGATGAGGAATTAATTGCCGTTAGATGAGAACGTTAGCAGGTGTTTATTCTACAGAGGTATATACGTATGGAATGCGTATTTGATGCAGTTTTAAGAGTATACTGGTTAAACCAGGAGATGGTCATTAAATGATAAAACCCTTTACAGTAAAGGGTTTTATCGATAACTTATCAAAGAGGCAACTGATTCCTGAGCAGGTCATCCCAGTTGTCCCTTCTCCTTATCAGGTGTGCTTCGCCGTTTTTTACCAGTACTTCAGCCGGTTTAAGACGCGAATTAAAGTTGGACGACATTTCAAAACCGTACGCACCGGCATTATAAAAGACAAGAAGATCCCCCTCCCGGACTTCATTTAAAGGCCGGTCCCAGGCAAAAGTGTCCGTTTCACAGATATTTCCGGTAACCGAGTAAATGCGTTCTTTTCCGTCGGGGTGACTGATATTCTGGATCCGGTGGTAGGAATCGTAGAACATGGGGCGGATCAGGTGGTTGAACCCGCTGTTGATACCGGCAAAGAGCGTGGCTGTCGTTTCTTTCAGCACATTAACCTGTGTGATGAGGTAGCCGCATTCACTGACCAGGAACTTTCCTGGTTCAAACCAGATTTCCAGCTTGCCCGCCTGCGGATGGTCGCGGAATGCATCGCGAACCCCTTTTCCCAGTTGCGTCATATCGGTTTCCTCATCCCCTTCCTTATAGGGCACTTTGAAACCACCGCCGAGGTCGAGCGATTTCAGTTCCTTAAAGTGGGGAATAATATCAAAGAGGACTTCGATCCCTTTCATAAACACCGACACATCCTTGATCTCGCTCCCGGTATGGATATGGAGGTCGGTAATGGCGAGGTTATACTTCGCCACCAGTTCGAGGATCTGTGGCAGTTGTTCAACCGGGATCCCGAATTTGCTCTTATCGTGTCCGGTTGAAATTTTCAGGTTACCGCCGGCCATGATATTGGGGCGCAGCCGGATGCCCACGGGGTAGTTATGCCCATACTCCTGCCCGAACTTTTCCAGGTTGGACAAACTATCGATATTGACAGACACGTTGAGCGAAACCGCTTCGCGTATTTCGTCGAATGCAATACCATTGGAGGTGTACAGAATCCTTGATGCCGGGAAACCCGCATACAGCGCCAGTTTCACTTCGTTGATGGAGCTGCAGTCGACATTAGCCCCCAGTTCCATCACATAGCGGAGGATATGGGTATTGGTGAGCGCCTTACACGCGTAGTAAATCAGGACATTGCTTTCACGGAATGCATCCGTCAGCTTCTGGTACTGCTCTTTAATTTTTTCTGCATGGTAAACGTAAAGCGGGGTACCGAACTCAGCCGCTATGCGGGTGAGCTGGTCGGGCGAAAGGCGTTGCGACATAGTGGGCGAAGGTAAAAAAAATCAGGATTGCTCTTCTTCATCTTCTTCCATGCGACCGATGAGTTCTCCATCCTCAGTTACCGAAAGCAGATCTTCCTGGTCGGAAGTGGCGGAACTACCGTCTTCGTCAGCGTCAGCATCTTCGTCAGGAAGACTGTCTGCAGCGCTGTCTTCCAGGGAAACTTCTTCTTCGCTGTCGTCAGCGGAACCATCTTCTTCGGTGCTGTCAGCGGAAATATCGTCTTCGCTGTCTTCGAGAAAAATATCTTCTTCGCTGTCTCCCAGGGAAATTTCTTCTCCCGCTTCAGCGGCAGCATCCATCGACCCGGTTTCCCCTGCAGCTACGGCATCGCTACCCTGCGGGTTGCCTGCAGCTTCAGACCCGACAGCTTCCCCTGCTTCAACAGCAGGCTTGTCCGCAGCTTCAGCTTCTACACCTTCCGCTTCTTCCGGTGCATTACCAGCTTCGCCGGTTGCTACGGAATCTTTCATGGAAGTGGGCTCAATCTGCTGGTCGGCCAGCACTTCCTTGATTTTTGGAAGGTCTTCCGCGTTGTTGATACCGAAGTAATCCATGAAGTTTTTGGAAGTGGTATAAATCAGCGGATGGCCAGGCAGTGTTTCATTCCTGCCGGAAATCACGATCAGTTCTTTTTCGAGCAGTTTCTGTACGGCATAATCCGAGCTTACACCGCGGATGGCTTCGATTTCACCTTTGGTAACGGGTTGCTTGTAAGCCACGATGGACAGGGTTTCCATGGCAGCGGCACTGAGGCGTTTCAGGAACTTGTCGCCATTCAGCTGGGCAATGGTTTTGTGGTAGTCGCGTTTGGTCAGGAACTGCCAGCCCCCACCGCTCTGTTTTACTTCGAACGGATAAAATTCTGACTGGTACTTTTCAAGAATGCCTTCCAGTGATGCTTCCACCTGGTCAAGGGTGATCTTGTCTTCCATAAAACCAAAGGCGTTATTTAACAGCTCGGTAATATCAAGGGAGGTCAGCGGTTTGTCGCTTGCGAAGATCAGCGCTTCAATATGTGGGATCAGACTGGTAATTTCCATAAATAAAATTCGAAAAGTTCAGGGCCGGGTCGAAACCCGCGGCACAATCAGTTAACAGGCGTTTCCATTCCAACCTGGAAGTCGAAATTACGGGCGGGTGCTTACACTTGAAAACACACTTATCAACAAGTTTTTACCGAAAATTAACCCTGCAGGGCTGCTGCACCGCTCACAATCTCGGTGAGTTCCGTAGTGATCGCGGCCTGGCGGGCACGGTTGTACGAAATCTTTAAGTTTTTAAGCAGCACGTTGGCGTTTTCGCTCGCCTTGTCCATGGCTGTCATGCGCGCGCCATGTTCAGAAGCATTTGAATCGAGTACGGCCTTATATAATTGTGTATTGAGGATCTTCGGCATCAGTTCCGTCACCAGCTCTTCCTGTGAGGGATCAAAAATGAAATCGGCCTTTATGTCACCTTTTTTCTTTTCCACTTTCGGGATCGGCAGGAAACGTTCTACGGTAAACTGCTGCGTGGCCGCGTTGCGGAACTGGCTGTACACGATTTCCACCACATCATACTCCCTGTTCAGGAATCCTTTTACGGCAGCTTCGGAAGCGCGTTGCACGTGTTCGAATGTGAGGTTCAGGAAAATATCCTTGAAAGTGGCGTCGGTGCGGTAATTATTCTTCAGGAAATGTTCGTATCCCTTTTTGCCGATACCCCAGATGGCCACCTGGCCTTTGCGGTATTGCTCCGGATAACGCTGGTTAATGGTCAGCTTGGCCAGTTTAATAATATTGGCGTTGAAGGCGCCGGCCAGTCCGCGGTCACTGGTTACCACGATCATCAGCACTTTTTCAACCGGGCGGTCAGTGGCCAGTGGCATGGCCATATCACCATCGGAATTGCTCACAATATTGCTGAGCATTTCCTGCAGTTTTTTTGAGTACGGCCTCATCTGGGTGATCGCATCCTGTGCCCGGCGCAACTTTGCGGCGCTCACCATTTTCATCGCCTTTGTGATCTGCTGCGTGCTCTGGACGGATTTGATCCGGTTACGTACCTCTTTTAACTGACCTGCCATTGGGGTGAATTTGTATTAAACTTTTTCGCTGAAATGCAGTTTGCCTGGTCTGCGAAGGGCAACAGGGTTACCGCGGCGCAAAAGTACAGAGATGCAGGGAAAATTCCATGCGCATCGGGTAAATGGGGACAGAAACTGGAAAGATTTTACCTCAGGAAGATTTCCCGGCTCAGGCTGTAGGTGCTGGTCAGTACCCCACCCGCCGGGGTGGAGTTTTTCAAGGGGGCCGACCGGTGGCGGATCAGCTGGAAGTTGACCGGTCCGCTGCGGAGGACCTCCAACTCCTCCGGACTGAACCGTATCACCGGCTCTTTCAGTGAATCGATGCGTTCGATGCCCTTGCTGAAGGCCGCGGTGTCGGTCAGCATTACCTGGATCACATCCCCGGTGGCCAGTCCGGCCAGTTCAAGCGAAAGCCCTTCCCGGCTGATGGTATCCGGCAGTACACCCTCCAGTGCAAACGCCGGGAACGCGATCGTTTCCGCATATTTTTTACCGTCATACCCGGTGTACTCGACCCGGTGCTGGCCGGTGAATTCGGCAAAGGGGCGGACGAGCTCATAAAAGGCCCCGTCGATGCCCGAACTGTCGGCCGTTACTG
>SDZZ01000660.1 GCA_004173255.1 Chitinophagaceae bacterium
CAGCAACACTCTGGCATCCGGGGATGTGATCCAGATCACGTTTCCGGCGGCGGCGGAGCTGAATCAGTCCCAGAAGATCCGGATCGATGGCAAAATCATGTTGCCCATCGTGGGTGAAATCACAGCGGCAGGAAAGGCTCCCCTAGCGCTGCAGAATGAGTTGGTCGCCAAATACGGCCCCAATCTTCAGGATGCCAAAGTGATTGTGAATCTGCTCAGTTCAGCTTCGGTGGTTTATGTGAACGGAGCGGTGGGGGCTCCCAATAAGGTGGTGCTGGATCGGCAGATGACTGTGTTTGAGGCCATTATGGAGTCGGGAGGGTTCTCCCCGGTCGCCGATTTGAAGAAGGTGATTTTAACCCGCCAGGTTGACGGGAAATTGCAGCGGCAGATTCTGAACCTCAAAGACGGAAGCGATGGAGTGATGTATGTCAAACCTTTCGACACCATCTCGGTTGGCCAGACTTGGTTCTGATTGCGGAAAACTTATTCTCCGGCCCGGAGACGGTAAAACCGCTGCCGGGCCGTTTTTGTCTTGTCCTGAATGGTGTGAGTGCCTTGGTCATCCAATTGGAAGGCTTCCAGTAGAGACCAGTCGGTGAGATTTTCTGAAAACTCCAGACTGAGAGGCTGAAGTGGTCCTCCGGAGACCAGCACTTCCAGACCGTTTTCCTCAGGGTTCAGCCGGTTCGGACCGGGAGAAATATTCAGAGTGGGTCTGGGCCAAACGGAAATAACGGTCGGTTCCGTCAGAATTTCTGTCTCATCCATGATGATCCGCACCTGATAATTTCCGGCTTCAGCCTGGGATGCCGGCCCTATGACCAAGGTGGGAGAATCAGCACCCGGAAGCGGCTTCCCATTGTGAAGCCACTGCCAGGAGGCCACGCCGGTTGCGGCGGTGGCGGCTCCGAGAACGGTCGTATCTCCCGTAAATAAGGATTGCGACTGGGCTTCAAACTGGTAAACCTGCTGGTAATTGGTGCTCCCGACAAGACCGGAATCCGGTCGTTTTCCATCGTTGGTCTCCTGTTCCACCGTAGGAGAGGAGATGGAGGACGACCGGGCGCTCATGGGAGAGACGCTCATGGGAAGGATCAACTGGGCCTTTGCTGCCAGAACGTTCGGAACGGGGCCGGAATTAAAAAAGACGGGACTGGAGGCACCACTTTCGAGGCCTGAAGCATTCCGAGCGGTTGCCAACGCAAGCCAGCTTTCCCCCGCCGGAAGCCCGGAAAGGACGGCCCGCGTCTGCTTTCCCGTCTCAATGTGCTGGAGAGAACCTCCCGGGATGCAGAGATAATAAATCCGGTAACCGATGACATCGGGTTCGGGGTTTGGGTCCCATTCGAGGGTGACATCCACCGCAAAACCGGCAGAAGGGAGGAGAAGAAGGAGGCTGATTTGCTGGAGGATTGAAAATGGTGTCACGAAGCAATGGTGGTAAGAAGGAAAAGCTCCCAAATGAACGGCCCCTTCCGCTTGTTATGTAAGCGGTTGAGCCTAAAGGCCTCCATGTGGGAGGAATTTGTCTTATTAGTCAACGGTCAAATTCAAGTACCGGTCATTTTCTGAGACGGGCATCCGGAAAAAGCGAAAAATTTTATAGGGGAAATTCTTACCGTCGGCATCAGATACGGAATCCCAACCTGCCCCACCCGTGCTTTCGAGTTATCATTTGTGTTTTGCTGCCGCTGTTCTGGCGGGGTTGTTGGGGGTGGGGGTAGTCCTGAGAAAGCGGTCCTCGGTGGCCCGTTGGAATTTTTGCCTGGGAATGCTGGTTTTCTCCCTTAACAGTGTGATGGGGGGAATGGCTTTGCGGGCTGGCGGGGATGAAGACCGCTTTGCCTTCTGGCACCGGGCCGCTCTCGCGGGGCAGGCGTTTCTGCCGGGATTCTGGTTGTGTTTCAGCCT
>SDZZ01000174.1 GCA_004173255.1 Chitinophagaceae bacterium
GTCAAATGTATACACGTCTTCACGGCTGCGTTCATTTACCCGTTGCTAAATTGTGCCAAAGCCCTTGCTGCGCGCAGATCCTGCAAGCGTCAGGCTGCCAAGGTCGGCCAGCTTCACATCCACCTTTCCCACAGCAGCCCAGCCGCCCTTTTCATCGAGGTTGGTAAAACGAAGTTCATTGAACCATACTTCCGCACAGGCTGAAGTTTCGTTGGTGTTCTCAACCGACAACAGCATTCCGCGCACTTCACCAAGATTGGGGTTACCGATAATGGCATATGAACGGCCATCGGACAATGTTTCTTTATAGTATTGCGAAGCCGGATTGGATGAACCATTCCTCCTGATCTTCAGTTTGGTCAGTTCATCCATATCAAAGTCGAGGTTATTTGCTTCGGGCCATACCCGCAGGCTATCCCGTTCACCCCACAATGTTTTCTTCAGCGGAATCCGGATCTCATAATAGTTGCCCAGGTAATCATTTCCTATCCGCACAATGGCGGTCAGTGAATTATCGGAAATAGACTGGTCATTGCCACGGCCTTCGGCATGGATAAACATCCGCAGTTTCCCATACTGGCGCCAGTCCTGGTTAAAGTTCTTGAACACCCCACGTGATTCACCTCGGGGCAGGCCGCACATCTGCACGCTCAGTGCCTGTTCATTCTGGAACAGCTGCACGTTATTGTTGCTCAGCTGCTGCTGGCGAAGCACGCCGGGCGGACTTACATAATTCACCGGCTGACGCTGGTCATTTTCTTCCAGGTTAACCGCCAGCGTATTGAATTCGACCGGATCAACTGCCGGGAGGTTCACGTAATTACCGATGGTGTCCAGCTGGTACTGGAACTTCCTCCACTGGTTGCGTACCAGTTCCAGTTTACCAAAACGCATGACCACCGAGTCGGCAAAATTGGTCGCAAACATCCGTATAAAACGGATCGACTTGAAATCGGGGATATTGCCCACTTTGCTCTGGTACTCTGCCACGGGAATGCGAAAGAGGTACCATCTTTCCGTGCGTCGCTGCCCGTTGGCCAGCAGGATATCATTTACCTGGCGTACATCGGTGATGTAATTGGTACCCACTGTCATGTTGGGTTTAATATCGACCGAGTACTGGAAATATTCTTCTACTTCATTTAATGTATTGTCGCGGTTCATTTCCTCCGCATCCGGGTATTGGGTGAATGCGTTTACAAAGCCACTGCTGTTGTTGGACACAGGCGAGTTACCATGCGGGTTATTGATATCCTTGTAGCGGCCAAGTATGCCGGTACGCGCAGCATCATAGCGCTCGTCGCGGTACGGGGTAAAATTATCGGCCGAAGGATCCGCAAATGCCGCCTGGTAGGCCGCTGGTGCCACCACCTGCAGGGCCGCCAGGTAAGCAGCGAATTTGGTGCGCTCGCCGTCGTCCGTGAGGCCATCAAAGCCCACATCCTGGAACTCGCGGTCGGCCGGATCATTACTGAATGCATTGGTTACCTGCAATGGATTCGATGGAACGCGGCCCCATACCGTATTCTCATCCACCAGTGCATTATTGGTGGGTGTAGGCAGGCCATTTTCATACTGGCGTTTGCCATCTTTCAGGATGTCTTCGGAAATGTTGCCGAGGTTAAAATAAAGCTTACCCCCGTTTGGATTCGAGGTGTTGGTTACAAACGGATCCTGCATCCAGAACTCGATGTACTCAATATTGTTGGTTTCAAAATCAATCTGGTCAATATTCCGCTGGATACCCGCCCATGACTGCAGCGGGTTACGCAGCCGTCCATTAGCATCGATGCGGGTGCCGTTACTTTCAAAGTTATACGGCCCTTTATCTTTTGGATAATAGGCAAGGTCAAACGTTGTGAGCAAACCCTGGCCGAAGTCGGTGGTACGCTGCGGGAAAATTTCCGTCTGCAATACCTGCCTGGTTTCCGGTTTCGATAATTCGTCCAGGTCACCACGGATCGGGTTATTGGCATTGCTTTTTTCCTGCAATACCGGCTCAATATTATACCACGCAATCTTTGCGCGGTTAAATCCGCTCGCGAGGTTATTGTTCAGTGCCGATTCGGGAAACATCTGCGGAACGGATGCCAGGTTCCAGTTGATCAGCGGGAAGCGCAGGTCAATGGACGACTTTGTTCCTTCGAAGTCATCCACATAAATATTGCCGTCATTGCCTTTACCGATCTGCGGCGCGTGGCCCGGATCAAGGATGGCGGCTTCTGCATACCCGGTAATGGACGACATGGTCTTGGTATTGTAAAAAGGAAGTTTATCCAGCCACTTGGTCAGCCGCGGTACATCACTCCGGTAATCCACATCGAGACCATACATGGTGTTGCGGATGGGATCATCACCGTAGGATTGTTTGGCAAAAAATGGCCGTTCGCCCAGTCGCACCACGGTACCACCCAGCGTCAGTTTCGGGCTGGCAACGTAGTCGAGCCGCAGTCCCATAAAATTCCGTTGCTGGATGCCGAATGCCGCCTGGTTCTCATACTGCACGTCCACTGCCACACCCGAGTTAAGGATCGACTGGTTGATCACCCTTAGCGTACCCAGGTCGTAGTTGATTTCGTAGTCTACATTTTCCTGCAGTGTTTGTCCACCTGCGGTAACGGTAACTGATCCCCTTGGGATGTTAAACCCAAGCTGCTGCTCACCGTTGCCGCCCTGTGAGGTTGTTTTTGATCTGCCCGAAATTTTAAACCGGTTCAGGTTGGCATACGTCGATGCAATGGCCTTGATAGTATCGTACAATGGGTAGTACACATATTTATCCCGATCGGCCTGCGTATTGAAAACATATTCGAGGTCACGGCCAAATGGTTCAAGCACCGGGAAAATGATGCGGCTCATGGACGGCAGTACGGTAAAGCCTTCCACATAGTCAAACACCCCGTCGGGTTGCGGGTCATTCTGGTTGTTGAGTTTATCAAGGTTGACCAGGGAAATCAGCGGCTGGCCTTCATACGGCGCCTGCACAGCGGTGGGTGGCAGGTATCGTTTTTCACCAAGGCTTGGCTCTTCGTATAACAGGTCGAGTTTGAAATCCTGCCTCTCCAGCTGGCCATAACCAACGGAGTACACGTTTTTCATCATAAGATCCCAGATCGGAAGGTTAGTCCGCTGGGATGTTGCTTTCAGCAATTTCAGGAATAAAACTTTCTGGGTGGACCCTGTGGTATCGGGCGGTATGTCCTGCGAAAACTCACCCACCTGGTACACCCGTCCATTGTAGGTATACTGGTAAGCGATCCCCAGTACCTCATCCGGCTGCAATGGCTGGTTGAGTGAAAGGAAACCGATCTGCGGGTTAAAATAATAATCAGATGAAAGCAGTTTACGGGCAAATGTTTTTTCAAAATCCTGTACCGGCAAAAACCCCTGTGCAGTCAGCGTGCTTTGCACGGTGGATGAATTACGCGCGCTGGGATTGTTGGCGATGCTTGCATAGATACCGTTTGCACCGTTCGATGGCAGGGCATTGGGATCACCGGCCGGTCCACGGAACGGGTTGCCTTCACCCAGGTCCATCAGTGCCACGATATCACGCGTATCAGTAGTGGAACCATTGCGGTTGGTGACCCATACTTCCACGCGAAGGATATTGACTGCCGTCACAGGGATCGGCAGTATGCTCATTGCCTTGTTATAATTATTACGGAAATACTGCGCCATCAGGAAGTGACGGTTTTCCTCGTACTCGTCGGCACGCAGTGCAAAGGTCTGGGATGCCGCACCGCCCTGCAGGCTGGTGGTCTGCCGCTGTGCCCGCTGGTTGGCCAGCACACCGGTCATGTATAATTTGCCAAACTGTGCCTGTGTTTTTACCCCGAATAATGATTGTGCCCCGGGAATCAGCGTTCCTTTGGAAGTGAAATTCACATTTCCCAGCTGGAACTGTTTGATGATCTCGTCATCCTTGCCCTGGTAGTTGAGGTTCAGCTGGTTTTCGAAATCGAAATTCGCCAGCGTGTTATAGTTGATCGGGAGTTTCAGTTTGTCACCGATCTGTGCGTCTACCTGCAGCTGCGCGTTCATGTTGAAATCAAGACCGCCATTACGACGTGCCCGTTCAGGCAGCGTAGGGTTTTTAATGTTTTGCCCCTGGTACCCTGCCAGGATATCCACGTAGCCCGATGGTTTGATGTCTACCTTACCCGCACCCACAATTTTATTAAACCAGTTCCTGGAAGAGGTGAACTGCGGTTTGAAGAGGCGGCGGTTCATATCGGAAAGCAGGTCGGCCCGCTGCTTGAAATAAGCGTTCTCATCCCGCTGACCCTGCAGGCGCAGGAATTCATCCCGCTTGAAGGAGACCGGTACCCGGTAGTCCTTGTTCCCGATTTTTTCCATCACATAGTACTCGCCCGTCAGCGGATCGTACTGCACGTTGCGACGGATGAAGGCCGTATCGCGGAGATCAAACGTATTGCGGTTGGGATTGGTATAGGCATCGCCGTAACGGTCGACCAATGGAAAACGCATGGTGGGAACAGTGTCGGACCTGCGTATGGAGTCCTGGAAAAAATGAGGTGCAAACGGGGAACCAGCGATACCTTGCTTGCCACAGAGGACAAAAATGGCAACAGCTACCGCAGAACGGAAGATATGAACAGCGTTAAGGTTCAATGGTAATCTCAGATCAATTAGTTCCAGAAAATTTGGTTACACTCAGAGGATACGAAGTGCGGCCTTGATGATTTCCTCGACCGGAGTGTCGGCCGCCGGAACAATCACCTTTTTCAATGCCTGCTCCGCCGCTACCCGGTTGATACCCAAAGCCGTCAGAGCATTTAACGCATCTTGTTGCAAACTATTGTTTTTCAGGGGAGAAATATTTGATTCGAGGGGGTGTTTACCCAGCTTGTCCTTCAGTTCAAGGACGATCCTTTCGGCAGTTTTTTTACCGATACCCTTGACCGATTCCAGGGTGCGGACTTCATTGTGGACGATGGCCTTTGCCACCTCCTCGGGCTTCATCGATGACAGCATCATCCGGGCAGTGGAAGCCCCTACTCCCGACACGCTGAGCAGCAACTGGAACATTTCCTTTTCTGCCGGACCGGCAAACCCGTAAAGGATATGGGCATCCTCGCGGATGATGAGCAGGGTATAAAGCATTCCTTTTTCGAGTGACTGGATAGCGGTATAAGTGTTCAGGCTTATCTGCACCTCATATCCAACACCGTGCACGTCGAGGTGGACCATGGCCGGACTCTTATACACAAAATCACCTTTGAGGAACGCTATCATAGCGCGAAAATAAGAGAAAGAACGTTCAAACGGACATTACCTTAACTTTGCATTCTTTCGACAAAACATTACAGATGAGCAATAAAATCACCGCAGCGATCACCGCTGTCAGCGGCTATGTTCCCGACGATAAACTGACCAACTTCGACCTCGAAAAACTGGTGGATACCAATGATGAATGGATCCGCAGCCGCACTGGTATCGAAGAACGCCGGATCCTGAAAGGCGAGGCAAAAGGGGTTTCGGAAATGATTGTTCCTGCTGTAAAATCGCTTTGTGAAAAACGCGGCATCGACCCCATGGAGATCGATTGCCTGATAGTGGCCACAGTTACCCCCGACATGGTTTTTCCCGCCACCGCCAATATTGTATGCGATAAAATTGGCGCAAAGAATGCCTGGGGTTTCGACGTCAGCGCCGCCTGCTCGGGGTTTCTTTATACCCTCACACTCGGGACGAGCCTTATCGAAAGCGGCCGTTATAAAAAAGTAGTGGTGGTGGGTGCCGATAAAATGAGTGCCATTGTTGATTATACCGACCGTACCACCTGCATCATCTTTGGTGACGGCGCCGGTTGCGTACTGCTCGAGCCATCAACCGATGGGCATGGCATTAAGGACTCACTGTTGAAAAGCGATGGCAGCGGTGCGCAGTACCTGCGCATGAAGGCGGGAGGATCGCAATATCCGGCCAGCGCTGAAACCATTGCAAACAGGGAACACTTTGCGTACCAGGAAGGTCAGGCCGTATTCAAGTTTGCCGTAAAAGGAATGGCCGATGTCAGTGCCGAACTCCTCGAAAGGAATGGCATGACCGGCGACGATATAGCCTGGCTGGTACCACACCAGGCCAACCTCCGTATTATCGATGCCACCGCCAACCGCATCGGGCTGCCAAAAGAAAAAGTAATGATCAATATCCAGAAATTCGGTAACACCACTGCTGCTACCATCCCCTTGTGTTTATGGGAATGGGAAAGCCGGCTGAAAAAAGGCGATAAGATCGTCCTTGCCGCATTCGGTGGCGGTTTCACCTGGGGTGCCACGCTGGTTGACTGGGCATATAATTCGTAACAATGAGCTGATGCAAAAAAAAGCTCCCTGTTCGGTAGGAACAGGGAGTTTTTTTATGACCAGATCCGGATGCAGGTTTCCAAAGGTGCTGAATCGATAGAACCACTGCTTTCCGGTATCACGTGCGGTGGCGTGTGAACCGGCACAGGTGATAAGGATTTTTCTACAGGCTGAACGAATAACCAAGACGGAAATTGTAGTAGTGCGATTTAATATCTCCGGTCTGTGCCTCTTTAAGGAGTGAGTTGACGCCAAAGTTGTAGCGCACACCAACACTTACGCCGCTGGCAAACTGGTATCCTGTTCCGAACACAGCATAGTAGGCGGTTGACTTGAACAATTCCTTTACGTCAATATCCGGGGTGCCTATCTGTTTGGTTTCCGCATGCAGGAGAAGCCCCACCTGTGGACCAAAATAAAAGTTCAGGCCTTTTACTGCATTCATCTTCAGGAGAAGCGGGATGGTAACATAATCCAGGTTGTAAGAAAGCGCATTGGTGCCAGCTGCGTCCGATATGACCGAAGCCCCCTGCCGGGAATAGTTTCCTTCCAGTTGCAGGCTCAGTACCGGCCCCAGCTTCGCTTCCAGGCTGATGCCTCCCACGAGCCCGGACTTATAATGCAGCGGCCCGCTGCTGATGTTGGATAACCGCAGGTTTGACGCATCGATACCGGCATGTAACCCGAGTTTAAAATCCTGCGCATTAACTGCCGTCATTGAAGCAGCAAGGAAAGACAAGCCCAAAAAAAATCTTTTCATGTGTTTGGTTGAAGTTTAGTGATTGACGGCCCGGTCAGCAAAAACCAAACCATTGTAACTTATTTTCCATTTTATACCACGAACAGGGTATTTACTCTGCGCTTTGAAATAACTTAGTGGCCTGTAAAAGTTTTACCAGCGTTTATTTATCTACCCATGAGCGAAAAGACAATACACTATTCAGGTTTCGGATCAGCAGCAGTGCACGGGGGTCATACAAAGGATCCCAATTCAGCACACCTCGTACCCATCTATGCAAGCAGTACCTATGTGTTCGATTCAGCCGAACAGGGTATGCGCCGGTTCAGTGGTAAAGAGGATGGATATATATACAGTCGTTGGGGTAACCCCACCTCCAATGAAGCAGAAGAAAAAATTGCCGGGCTGGAAGGTCATGGCCTGAACCTGCCGCTTCGCGGCATCATGCACTCATCAGGAATGGCAGCCATCAGTACTTTGATGCTTGCCACGCTGAAGTCGGGCGATAAAGTGCTTTCGCATTTTTCACTCTACGGCGGTACGGAAGAACTGATCAATAAAGTGCTGCCGCCGCTGGGTATTGAACCGGTGATCGGCGACCTGCGTGACCTGAACCTTGCCGAGGACCTGATGAAGGCAGACCCCGCCATCAAAATGCTTTATCTCGAAACACCGGCCAACCCAACCATCCAGTGCGTAGACCTGGAAGAGCTGGTAAAGCTTGGTAAAAAATACAACCTGATCATCGCGTGTGACAATACGTTTGCCACACCATACCTGCAGCAGCCGTTCCGCTTCGGGGTTGACTTCGTGGTGCATTCCACCACCAAGTTCCTCAATGGCCATGGCACTGCCATTGGTGGTGTGCTCATCGGTAAGGATCTTGAACTGATGAATGGCCATGTTACCAAAATTCACCGCTTACTCGGTGGCAATTCCAATCCGTTCGACTCGTTCCTGCTGATCAACGGTATCAAAACACTGGAGCTGCGCATGGAACGCCATTGCCACAATGCAGTGGAAGTGGCCAACTTCCTTGATGGCCACGAATCGGTTGGTCATGTAAACTATAATGGACTGCCTTCCCATCCCGACCATTACCTGTCAGTTAAACAGATGCGCCATCCAGGCGCCATGCTGAGCTTCGAACTGAAGGGCGGGCTGCAGGCGGGGATCGCATTTATGGATAAACTCAACATGTGTATCCGCACCGTTTCACTGGGAACATGCGACACACTCCTGTCGCACCCGGCTTCGATGACACATTACAGCGTGCCGCAGGAAGCAAGGTTGAAATATGGCATCACCGATGGGCTGATCAGGATGAACGTAGGTATCGAAAATATCACGGATATCCTGGCCGACCTGGACCAGGCATTGTAACGTTTTTGGAAATCACCACTGACATCACCCGGCAATCCGGCTTCATCTATCAGGGGTCCGTTGACCGCTACATATTCCGCAAGTTTTCGTTTACAAAGTGCCTGGTAGTATTGCATCTCGCTATAGGCTATGGCAGCACCCGCAAAACCGTAGGAAAATTCAACGATTCCGGTAACGTCAATGACGAACTTGTATTTTACCTGGCTATAGGTGCCGAAGAAAGTTGCCAGTCGGCTGTCCCAGTTGGAAGGCTTGGTTAAAAAGTCGTTTATTTTGACAAGATACTGCAGGCTGGCACCGGCAAAACTACCAGCAACCGCTGAATTCGGCACACCTGGCTTAAAATCCTTTGACTCTATAACTTGTAACTGTAATCGAAACTCCTGCGACTTTAATTCAGCACTTCTTTTGATAATCACAGG
>SDZZ01000175.1 GCA_004173255.1 Chitinophagaceae bacterium
GGATAATGCAATCACTACTGCTGACCGCCAGGTGGTAGGCGATTTCCAGCCTGATCTCGTTGCCGGGCTTTCGAATCGTTTCGAGTATAAAAATTTCGACCTCAACGTGGTGATGTTTGGCCGCTTCGGGCAGACCGTCGCTGCAACTTATCTTTCGGCCGACGGTGGAGCAGCGGGTTATCCCTTCTTCCTGAATGGCCGGGTGAGCCAGCTGAAAGTCAATTACTGGACGCCAACCAACCCGACAAATGATTTCCCGCAACCTGATGCGAGCCGCGATGCATTGCAGTATACTTCTACCCTGACTTATCGCGACGGATCATTCATTAAACTACGGACCATTGAACTTGGGTACACCTTTTCCAGCCGGTTGCTCGGCAAGTCCGGTATCGAATCTTTCAGGGCCTATGTATCCGCGCAGAACCCGTTTATTATCTGGGCACCGCTGATAAGGGATAACCTGGGTATCGATCCGGAAGGAAATGGTACCGGCAATGCTGTCGGGATCCAGGGCGGTGGCGCCACCCCGGTGCCAACCCGTGCGATCACCGTTGGTATGGGTGTGCCACCTACACGCCAGGTAATGTTTGGAGTAAACCTGCGTTTTTAACGTCAAAACAAAAAAAATGAAAATTAGCTATATCAAATACCTGCTGTTTTTTTCAGCCATAATCACACTTGGGTCTGGTTGTAAAAAACTTCTCGAGGAGCAGCCAAGAACGACATTTGCCCCCAGCTTTTTTACCAGCAGTGACGGGCTCCAGGGTAGTATCGCGGGCATCTATTCAAGCTTCCGCGGACAGTGGAGCAACCAGATTTTTACACAGCTTTATAACGGAGGTACCGATGAAACCCAAAGGGGAGGGGCTGCGGATGTACAGCACTGGTTTACCTATAACAACCCGCTGATTAAAACTTCCACCAACGATTATGAAGGGTTCTGGAATACGCTGTTTATTGATATCAATACTGCCAATGGCGTGCTCCAGTTTGGCCCGGATGCAGCAATACCTGCTGCAACCAAAACACAACTGGTCGCCCAAGCGAAATTTCTCCGCGGTTTCTGTTACTACTATCTTGTCACGACCTTCGGTGCGGTACCCCTGCATACCACGTTCAACGCTGCTGCGTCCGCAGCAGATGCGCCTGCTCCGCTGGCTGATGTGTATGCCCAGATCATTACTGACTTTACGGAAGCGGCCGCCGACCTGCCAGCTACTCCTGCCGCAGGCACCGGTAAACCTGCATTCAAAGCCACGGCACTTTACCTGCTTGCAAAAACCCACCTCTGGAGGGGATGGTCAGATGCGGCGCAGCCGACGGATTTCCAGCAGGCCTATAGCATTGCAAAAGATGTGATCGATAACAAAGCCATTTACGGCCTCGACCTGCTGCCATACTTTGGTAATGTATTCAGGGAAGGAAATGAGTATGGCCCGGAAGTACTCATGGTAATTGATCACACCAAGAACCTGAAGTTTGGACAAAACTCGGATGTGGGTGCCGGGGCATCCAGTTTTTCGGAAAACAAATCCAATTTCATGTGGCGGCCTAACTATCCCCTCATCAATGCAAATTATCCGAATAGCGGGGGATCCAACGTAACACTGAGGGACATCAATAATGGAAGGCCTTTCCAGCGGATCCGGCCCAATACCAGTTACATCCTTGATGTAGCCTTCGCAAACAGGGCTACTGATTCCCGGTATGAAGGCACCTTCCAGACCGTATGGTTATCCAACAGTACAGAAATGTCTGTTCGCGGATCACTTGGGGCAGTCACCCCAAGGGGCCAGCTTGTAAACGGAATCGATACGTCGATCTGGATGGCCGACCGTTTGGTGACACCTGCTGAACGCGCGGCATTCAAGGGAATCATCTTTGAGCCCGATCACCTCGCGGGCGCGACAGTAAAATATACAGCAAGCTTTTTTCCAAGCACCCGCAAATTTGATGATTCAACAAGGGGACACCTGAACGATTATTCAGACCGTCCATACATCCTGTTCCGGTTTGCAGACCTGTACCTGATTGCAGCGGAAGCTGCTTTCAAGGGAGGTGCCACCCCACAGGATGCGGCAAACATGATAAATGTACTGCGCACCCGCGCAGCCGCAAAGGCAGTCCAGACACCGCTGGAATACAGTGCTGCAGTAGCGGCACAACAGGTTTCGGCCGGTGACATCACCATCGATTTTTTGCTCAACGAACGCTCAAGGGAATTTTTTGCCGAAGACACCAGGTGGTGGGACCTGTCGCGGACAAAAACCCTGGTGCAGCGTGTGAAATTGTATAATACCGAAGCCAGTGCGGGCGTGCAGGATTACAACATGCTTCGACCTATCCCGCAATCGCAGATTGATCTTGTTACCGAAGGACCAAAGTTCCCCCAAAATCCCGGATACTGATTAATCACCATATTACAAAGGGCGGCTGGTGCCGCCTTTTGTTTTTCATTCAATCATAATTACGTGCTATGAACCTGCGCCTGAACCTTCAGGCACGTTCAATCAACTCAACCCATTCCCCAAATACCCCCCAATCTCCATCATCCACGCAATACCCAGGTGCACCATCAACCCACCGAGCACCGACCTGGTATTATAAACCAGAATCCCCAGCAAGATACCGCCGAAATAAGAACTGATACATTCGCCCAGCGGTTTTCCGAAATGGATGGTGCAATAGAAACAGGCCATCGGTAAAATGGCATCCTTGCCGGCCCATTTCACAAAGGCAATAATTAAAAACCCACGAAAGAATACTTCAATGGAAATAAAGTCACTTCCATAACTGAGCTCAAACAAAACCTTTTTCCACCAGGGGATGTCGGCCAACCGGTCCACACCCTCCAGGTTCTGGAGTTTGGGATACGTATGTAAAAAATCGGGTTGGGTGGATGCAAGTGCTATTAACGGTACCATTATCAGCAGCATCAGCAGGTATGGTTTCCACACCAGGTTCTTACTGGTCAGCCCGTAAAAACTTCCTGTTTCACCGGTTACCTTTCGGGTAAAAACAAGCAACGTGAGCATGATGATCAGCAACACCGGCCAGTACACTACCTTGTTCCAGAACGCAGCGTCACTGGCAAATGGGAGATGCACGCTGATGGCGGTTTTGAGGGCAAAGAAGGAGGGGGCAACAAGCCCCAGTACCACAAACGGCGTTATCCGGAAGTAATTCTTCCGGGCAAGCAGGCTGTAAAAAATATAAGGGCCAAGAAAAGCCAGCACAAAGACCGCATACCGGGCAAGGAACAGCGGTACCCGGTCCAGTTCATCAATGCGGTCATCCAGGTGAAAATGGTAATTGATAAAAACCAGCAAAGCAGTAAAGACCGTCGTGATTGCCAGTACCCGTTTGTCGAGCCCCGACACATAATCCCTGATATACCTGAAGACCGATCTCATGCATCACCCGTTTGGTAGGAAAACATTAAAAATAGGGAAATCGCGATCTAAAATAGCGGGGTTCCGTAGTTTTGCGGAAATGATTAGTATGCGAATCCGGATCTGTACAATGCTGGCGATCGGAATGGTATTGCTGGCATCCTGCCGCACCACCGGCAAAATTGACGGCACCACCCGGCCTTCGATTTCCTCCCTCAAATTCCTCGACAGCGCAAGCGTTCCATACAACCTCAACTACCGCGGCACCATCGTGGGTGGACTCTCCGGCATCGACTATGTGCCGGGCAAGAATATTTATTATATGATCTGTGATGACCCGTCGGCGCTGAGTCCTGCCCGGTTCTACACTGCACAAATTCAAATTTCCAACTACGGGATCGACTCGGTTTCTTTCGTAGCCGTCGACACCGTCTGGAACCCTGCCGGGAAAATGTACCCGGATATCCGGAAAAACCGGGCTCATTCGGCTGATCTCGAATCCATGCGCTACAACCCGGTTCGGGACGAACTGATCCGCACCAGCGAAGGCCAGCGCGTCATCCGCGACACCATCCATGACCTGCAGAACCCCGACATCATTATCATGGAACGTAACGGTCATTACAAAGACAGTATTACCATGCCGGCCAATATCCGCGTATACGACGGTGCAAAAGGAGTGCGGCACAACATGACCCTTGAGGGCATCACCTTTATCAAAAATCACCGCGAATTTATCGTAAGCGTAGAGGATGCCTTGTATGAGGACGGACACAGCGCAGCCACCGGTGACTCCACGGCCTGGATCCGTCTCCTTCATTTTGACCGCGATAAAAAACGGCAGGTTGCCCAGTATGCTTACCAGATCGACGCGATACCATACCCCGCCAATCCGCTGGGTGCTTTTAAAGTCAATGGGATTGCGGACATACTTGCCGTGGGAAATGACAAGCTGCTGGTGCTGGAAAGGGCATGGTCTACCGGAAGAAAACCGTCTGACATCCGTGTTTATCTCGCTGATTTCCGGAAAGCTTCGGATATATCGAAAAATACTTCATTGGAAAAAACACCCGCAAAAAGACCAGTGGGCAAAAAGCTGGTGCTGAATATGGAATCACTAGGGTTTACCACTTATAATATAGAAGGAATGACGTTTGGGCCCGACCTTCCAAATGGCCACCATACCCTGCTGTTTGTATCGGATGATAACTTTCTCGACAGCCAGCAATCGCAGTTCCTGCTGTTTGAAGTGATTCCCTGATAGCCAACTGACCGTCACGGCTTTCCAAACGACTAATAATTCTTTTTTCACCCGATTTCTTTTTTATCTTTCGGGCAATTGGCCAACTATGCGACTAATCCCTTTTGTTGTTTCGGCACTCATCACAACGGGTCTTGTACTTTCTTTAAATACCAAATGGGGTACCGTACCCGCCATGGGCCGGTTCCTGAGCCCGCAGCACGGGTTCTGGCAGAATGCTGAAGCAGCTGACCTGGATTATAATGCCGACCTGTCGGTACACGGCCTGCAGGACAAAGCCAGCGTCTATTTCGATGACCGCCTGGTGCCGCATATCATTGCCAATAACGACAACGACGCCTATTTCCTGCAGGGTTATATCCATGCAAAATTCCGCCTGTGGCAAATGGAATTCCAGGTGTTCGCGGCAGGTGGTATGGTGAGCCATATCCTGGGTGCAGGGGAAGACTCGGCCTACCTGCGCTACGACCGAAGCATGCGCCGGCTCGGGATGGTCTATGCTGCTGAAAAAACGCTGGAAGTAATGAATGCCGACCCGGTCATGCTGTCGCAACAGAATGCATACACAGCAGGAGTGAACGCGTACATCGACCAGCTGACAGAGAGCCAGTTGCCCATCGAATACAAATTGCTTGATTACAAACCGGAACGCTGGACAAATCTCAAGTCTGCCCTCTTTGCCAAATATATCAGCTACGACCTGGCTGGTCACGATGATGACCTGGAATATACCAACGCACGCAACAACCTGTCGCACCTTGATTTTGAAAAACTATTTCCAGCCACGCAGGATTCATTAAAACCAATTGTGCCGGTTACTGAAAATAATTACCCGGCAACCGCAGCATTTGACATGAACGCCCCCGCCAGCGCGGACTCACTTTATTTTACCTACAAAAAAGACAGCCTCACCAATATCCTTCCCAAGCCAGACAAGGATAACGGCAGTAATAACTGGGCAGTGGCCGGATCGAAAACGGCGGATGGCGCCCCGATCCTTTGTAACGATCCGCACCTGGGGCTCAACCTGCCATCCATCTGGTACGAGATGCAGTTATCGACCCCATCCTTCAATGCATACGGCGTTACATTTCCCGGCGCACCCAACGTGATTATCGGATACAACGACAGCATCTCCTTCGGCGTCACCAACTCGGGCCGTGATGTAAAAGATTATTACCAGCTGAAATTCCGCGATGGTAGTATGAACGAATACTGGTTCGACAGTGCCTGGGTGAAGGCGAGCAAACGGATCGAACTGATCGGTGTGCGTGGTAGCAGGACAATGGCCGACACGGTAACATACACCTTGTTCGGCCCGGTGATTTACGATCATACTTTCCCTGCAGCGGCAGGCAACCAGAACTATTACGCCGTTCGCTGGAAAGCACAGGACCCCTCCAACGAAATGAAAATGTTGCATGGGCTCAATCATGCAAAGAACTATGATGATTATGCAGAGGCGATCAAATCGCTGACCTGCCCGGGCCAGAATCCCATTTTTGCAAGTGTGAACGGTGACATCGCCATCTGGCAGCAGGGCGATTTCCCCGCCAAGTGGCGCCGGCAGGGCGATTTCATCATGCCGGGCGAAGACAGCAGCTACTTGTGGCGCGGCATCATCCCGCAAGGGGAAAACCCGCACATGAAAAATCCCGTCCGTGGTTATGTGAGCAGTGCCAACCAGCTTTCGGTTGATACAGCTTATCCTTATTATACAGGCAACAGCTTTCCGGTATACCGGGGCTATATCGTTAACCGCCTGCTCGATTCCATGCGGCTGGTCAGCGTGCGGGATATGCAACGCATGCAGACCAGCAACTACAATGTAAAAGCAGAGTTCGCCAGGGCAATCCTGTTGCAGACCGATCCTGCCAAGCTGAACCTCGATGAAAAAAAATACATGAACATGTTCCGCACCTGGAACCTGCGAAATGATGCTTCGGAATTCGGCCCTACTGTATTCACTGTGTGGTGGAGCGAGTTTGAAAAAGCGGTGTGGTCCGACGAACTCGAGAAACCCGGCGTACCCATGCCATGGCCCAATGAATCGACCCTGGTGGAAAGCCTGCAGAAAGACAGCTCTTACAAATTTGTCGACGACATCAATACCCCGCAGGTAGAAACATTGGCTGACCTGCTGGCCGGCTCACTCAAAAAGGCTGCTATCCAATTGAAGACCGCCGAGCTCAATGGCAAACTTGCCTGGGGCGCTTATAAAGGAACAAAGATCCAGCACCTGCTGAAACTCCCGGCCTTCAGCCGTCTCAACCTCAATGCAGGCGGTGGCGCAGGGGTGATCAATGCAACAAAAGAAGACCATGGCCCCAGCTGGCGCATGATCGTTCGCATGTCGGCCCAGCCGCAGGGTTATGGAATATATCCAGGCGGCCAAAGCGGTAACCCGGGCAGCCAGTACTATGATAATTTTGTGAACGGCTGGGTCAAAGGGGAGTACTATACCTTGTGGATGATGAAGCGGACCGATATCGGTGACAAGCGGATCAAATGGACCATGAACTTTTCACCGGCAGGTGCTATTTAATAAAACCGATCAATCGTTGATATGAAATTTCTGGCCGCTTTTTTCCTTACTGCATTACTGGCATTCATTGGTGGACTATACGCGCCCTGGTGGATCATTGCACCGGTTGCATTCCTGGTGGCTATACTCATACCCCAACAACCATGGAAGTCCTGGGCTACCGGATTCCTTGCCGTTTTTTTTACCTGGGGAATCATTGCTTTCTGGATCGACTCCAATAACCTGAGCCTGCTGTCGACCAAAATAGGCGAACTGATCGGGGTGGGGCATAAGCCGTTCCTGCTGGTGGTGCTCTCGGGGCTGGTGGGCGGACTGGTAGCGGGTTTCGGAGCCCTTACTGGTTTCTACCTGCGTACGTCTAAAAGGTAACGGACCGGGTGCTATTGTTTTTACTTTTCTGTAACATTGAAGCACCTACTTTCGTTCCACCTAAGAACTACACAACCAACGCATGAGAAAATTTTTCCCGTTCCTTTTCGTATTCCTTTTTCCCGTTCTCACATACGCCGGCACCATTTCCGGAATAATCAAAGATGTTAAAGGCACCGCCCTCCCTTATGCTTCCGTAAGTATTAAAGGGACCACCCGTGGTACCACAGCCAATAGCAGCGGGCGCTATTCACTGACACTCGCGCCCGGACAGTACACGCTGGTGGCCCAGTACGTGGGTTATACCAAAATGGAAAAAACGGTCACGGTGACCGAAGCGGGGCAGTCGGTCGATTTTGAACTGGCAGTACAGGAACTCACCCTCGGTGAAGTCATTGTGAAAAAAGGGGAAGACCCTGCCTATGAAATCATTCGCCAGGCAATAAAAAAACGGAACTACTACAATGACCAGGTCGATTCATTTTCGGTGATGGTTTATATCAAAGGACTGCTCCGCTCGGGTTCCATGCCAAAAAAACTATTTGGGCAAAAGATCGAGCGGGAGGAGGGTGATGGTCTCGATTCACTTGGCAAGGGGATCCTTTATTTGTCCGAGTCATTGACGCAGGTTGATTACAGCAAACCCAACAAGATCAAATACAAAGTGATCTCTTCCCGGGAGAGCGGTGGTGGTTACGGGTTCAGCTTTCCCTTCTTTATCAATTTTTACCAGAACAACGTTTCCGTTTTTGGCAACAACCTGAACCCGCGTGGGTTCATTTCACCCGTTGCCGATGGCGCCCTCAACTACTACAAGTTTAAGTACGAAGGATTTTTTATGGAAGACGGCAAGATGGTCAATACCATCCGGGTTACCCCACGCCGGAAGAATGAACCGCTGTTCAGCGGCGTGATCCAGGTAACGGAAGACGATTGGCGTATTTACAGTACCGACCTGATTGCCGTAAAAAGCCAGGGACTGGAAATGCTGGACACATTACGGATCACACAGATCCACTCTGCCGTAAATGCAGAAGTATGGAAAACAAAAAACCAGGTGCTGCAGCTGGACCTGAAGCAATTTGGTTTTCACGTGACCGGTAGTTTTGTAAACGTTTATTCAGACTACAATATCAATCCGGGTTTTGGTAAAAAACATTTCGGCCGTACGTTCATGAAATATGATACGGCCTTCAATAAAAAAGACACCAACTACTGGAATGCCCTACGGCCGGTAGCCCTGGAGAATGATGAAAAACAGAATTTTGTTTTCCGCGACAGCGTAAGCCGTATCT